>SESX01000066.1 GCA_004367365.1 Candidatus Acetocimmeria pyornia | reverse complement strand
CTCACGATACTACCGGATCAAGGGGCCGCTGAATACAGCTTCGAATTTTCATGCTTCGTGGTGCCGCCGGGGCGGCATGGGGCACTTCTACGAAAATGTCACAACGGCGCCAGCCCTCCTTCGCGGCGTCACCCTCAGCAGGTCCTTGTCAAAGACCTCGGCGGCTCCGGGCCAGGGTTAACTCACCCTACAGGCCCAAACAGGTGGCTACGGCGGGCCTCCGCCGCCTGTAGTTCCTGAACTCCTTGGCTGATCACCGCACAGGAAGCACGCGCCTGCCTCTTCGTTGGTACCCTGGTCCAGATTAATACACCGGCTTGTTCCGGTTTTCATCCCGCGCCTCCGTTTTATGGGCGTCACGGGCCGCAAGTCCCCTTTTTCCGGGGCAAACTCCTTCCAGGCCACCATTTCATGTTGGTCAATGAGACGTAGTTCTTAACTCCCGAATTTTCTGGTCTTCTACTTGATCCTCTTTGAAACCTTCACCAGGGACGGCCTAATCAGCCTGTCTCCAAGGCAGTAACCCTTCTGCATCTCCTCCACGACCATGTTATCGGCTCCCACTTCGGTTTCCACCTGCATCACGGCCTCGTGGAACCTGGGGTCAAAGGGCTGCCCTTTAGCCTCGATGGCTTTCAGGCCCTGCCTGTCTAAAACCTCCAGAAACTGCCTCAGGGTTAATTCTACCCCCTGCAGGAGGGCGTTACCCTCCCGAGCCTGGTGCCGGGCGGAATCGATAGCCCTTTCCAGGTTATCAATGATGGGCAGGAGCTCGGAAATCAATTCCGCCGTGGCGTAGCGCCGGGTATCTTCCCTCTCAGCCTGCACCCGCCGGCGGTAGTTGGCAAATTCAGCCCCGAGACGCTGGAGGTCATCGCGGTATTCTTCTACCAGCTGCTCCTTCTGTCGGAGCTCCTCCCGGAGGGCCTCCAGTTCCTCCCTGGCTGCAGTTTCTTCCTCCTTTTCCCTTTCCTCTTGTTCCCCTTTCACCTGGGCCACTTCAACCTCGTCGCCCGGTTCAGATACCGCCTCAGGTGTTTCTTCATCCATGTCTTTCTCTTTTTCAGCGGTTGAACCCGCCCCGTTGACTTTTTCGGCGGCTTCTCTTCTTACCTCTTGCCCCGCCACCTCACGGCCTCTGGCCTCTTGCCCGACGGAATCCCAGGCCTCTCTTTCCCCTGGCTTCTTTGTCAATGAACTCACCTACTTTTCAGCAGTATCTCGGCCATAGTTAGAGCCCGAAGATTCGGGCACGGCAGCGACATCTTCTAACTGGTAGCAAAAAACAAAAAACCAAAGAGTACAAAAGCTCAGTTGTCAAGGTATCTAGTCAGGATCTCACTCAGGTTCCTGGTCACGTAATCTACCACCGACACTACCTTGGCGTACTCCATGCGCCTGGGGCCGAGGACAGCGATCTTTCCCACAATATGGTTCCCAATCCGGTAGGTTCCCGTAACCAGGCTGCACTCACGAATTTCTTCACGCCGGTTTTCGTTTCCGATGGTCACCGTAACCTCGTCGTCAACATCAATGCTGTTGAGCAACTCGTAGACATCTTCCTCGTTCTCTAAAAGTCCGAGTAACTCCTTAAGTTTATCAATATCCTTGAACTCTGGCTGGTTCAGGATCTTAACCGTACCACCCAGGTAGACCCTCTCCTCATCTGCTGGGTCAGTCTCATCTTCCAATAGTTCCATAATCTGGGTCAGAATATACCGGGATCTGCTCAGTTCCACGTCTATGGTCCTCAGAAGCCCGTACCCCATTTCGTCCAGGGCCACTCCTTGCAGGTACCGGTTTAGAGTATCAGAAATCCGTTCCAGTTCCAGTTCATCAACCTCTTCCTGGAAATGAAGCCAGCGGTTTTCAACAAACCCGGTATCGGTCACCAAGGCAAGGAGCACCCGTCCGCCCCCGACCGGGATCATGCGCAAAAAACGCAGAAAGGATCTTTCCCTCCGCGGCCCGAGAACCAAGGCCATGTAGTCGGTGGTCTCAGAGAGAAGTTTGGCCGTAATCTGGATCAGGGCTTCCAGTTCCTTGGTCCTTCGCTTGTAGATCTCACGAATCTTCTGGGCCACATCCGGCGCTACCTGCTGGTTTCGCATGAGCCGATCCACGTAAAAGCGGTAGCCCTTATCCGAGGGCACCCTTCCCGCGGAGGTATGGGGTTGCTCCAGGTAACCCATCTCTTCCAGGTCAGCCATCTCATTCCTAATGGTAGCCGGGCTGACACCTAGCTGGTACTTACGTGCCACTGTCCGCGAACCAACTGGTTCGGCGGTGGAGACGTAGCTTTCCACCACAGCCTGAAGGACCAACCTCTTTCGTACGTCCAGGGTCATGGGAAATCGCCCTCTCTTGATTAGCACTCCCAGCATGGGAGTGCTAAAGTCCTAGTTAAAAAATATCACTTCGGCCGTTGAATTGTCAAGATGGGCCGCCCCTCAATCAACAAATTCCACGAGAACCTCGTTACTCAAACGCAGTCCACGGGGCGTCAGAACCAGTCTCCCTTCGGTGACCCGGGCCAAACCACGAGAGAGACTCTTTTCCACCGCCTGGCCGAAGGCGTCGGTAAGGCTGCATCCGAACCTCCGGGCAAAACCCGACAGGTCGATCCCCTCCCGGAGCCGCAGCCCCATGATTACGGTCTCGATCATTTCCGTCCGCGGCAGTATTTTCTCACCTGCTTCGATGGGAAGACGGCCCTTCTCCAAGAGCTCCTGGTAGCGGTTCGGCTCCTTGGTGTTTCGGAACCTCCATCCTTGCAAATGGGAATGTGCCCCGGCACCACAACCCAAGTATTCCCCGTTCCTCCAGTAGATCAAGTTGTGACGGCATCGGTACCCCGGGCGGCTGTAGTTGGACACCTCGTAGTGGAGATAGCCTTCCCGTTGGAGCCGGTTGGTGGCCTCATCCCACATCCTGAGTTGAAGATCGTCATCCACCGGCTCCAGGGTTCCAGCCTCAACTTCAACCGCAAAGGGGGTGCCTTCTTCAATCTTGAGACCGTAAACCGCGAGATGCTCCGGCCCTAGGCGCACTGCCTCGGTAAGGGTCTTTCTCCAATCATCGAGTCCCTGCCCCGGGATTCCGTAAATTAAGTCCAGGTTGATATTTTCATAACCGGCCTGGCGGGCAAGGAAAAAAGCTTCCCGGGCAGCAGCAGCGTCATGGAGACGGCCTAACCTCCTGAGCAAGCGGTCACTGAAGGACTGAACCCCGATGCTCAACCGGTTGACCCCCGCGGCCCTCAAAGCCTCGAGCAGCCCGCGCGCGGCAGTTCCTGGGTTGATTTCAACGGTGATCTCGGGCAAAGGAGTCACTGCCGCTCCCTGACCGGAAGCCCTTTGCGCCGACCCGCCGGGAGAGAAGATCCTGGAAATGGTGTTCAGCAGTCGCACCAGGTTTCGACTCCCCAGGCAGGTGGGGGTTCCCCCACCAATGAAAACACTTCGGAGACCAAGACCCGGACCCCGGCCTCCAGGCCCAGGAGAAGGCCCCTGCCCAGACACCGGTACCACCTCCACCCCCTCCCGGGGGTCCACGGGCTCAAAGCCGCTGTCAGGCACTAACTCGGCGCGAAGGACCCGGGCCCAAATCAGAAGTTCCTGGTTAAGAGCCTCGGTATAGGCGTCAAGGTCATAGGTTCCGGTCCCCGCAACCCCTTCAAGAAGGGGGTAGGAGTTAAAGTCGCAATAGTGACATTTTTTAAGGCAAAAAGGGATGTGAAGGTACAAACCAAGCAAGCTAATCAGTCCTCAAGACAGCCATGAAGGCTTCCTGGGGAATCTCCACGTTACCCACCTGTTTCATCCGACGTTTACCTTCCTTTTGTTTTTCCAGGAGCTTTCTCTTTCGGGTCACATCGCCGCCGTAACACTTTTCCAGGACGTTCTTCCTGAGGGCACGGACCGTTTCCCGGGCGACAACTTTGCGGCCGATGGCCGCCTGGATCGGCACCTCGAACAACTGGCGGGGAATGAGGTTTTTTAGTTTCCTTACCAGCTCCCGGCCCCGTTCGTGAGCCCGGTCCCGGTGGACCACAAAGGAAAGGGCGTCAACCGGTTCACCATTGACCAGGATATCCATCCGGACCAGCTCTGAGGGCCGATAGCCCTCAGGTTCGTAGTCCAGGGACCCGTAGCCCCGGGTTCTGGACTTGAGCTTATCGAAAAAGTCATACATGATCTCACTTAAAGGAAGGGAGTAGGTCATCAAGACCCTGCCCTTCCCCACGTATTCCATGTTGCGAAATTCCCCGCGTTTTTCCCCCTGGCACAGTTCCATCACCTGGCCCACGTATTCATCTGGGATCAAGATACTGGCCCGGACAAAAGGTTCTTCAAATTCTTTGATCTGCCCACTATCCGGGATCTGGGCCGGGTTATCCATCTCCAGTGTCTTACCATCAGTGGTGGTTACCCGGTAAATAACATTGGGTGCCGTCGCCACGAGCTCCAGTTCGTACTCCCGTTCCAGTCTTTCCTGCACGATCTCCATGTGGAGCAAACCCAAAAACCCGCAACGAAAACCGAAACCAAGGGCAGCCGATGTCTCAGGTTCGTAAGCCAGGCTGGCATCATTCAGTCCGAGCTTCTCCAGGGCATCGCGGAGAGGCTCATAATCTGCATTGTCAACCGGGTAGAGCCCGCAAAAGACCATTGGCTTCATGCGCCGGTAGCCCGGCAGGGGCTCTGGGGCCGGTTTATCAGCCAAGGTAATGGTATCACCCACCCGGCAGTCTTTCACGTTCTTAATGCCGGCAGCCACGAAGCCGACTTCCCCAGCCGCCAGGCTGTCAACTACGGTCATTTCCGGACGAAAAACACCGACCTCATCAACCTCGAAGGTGTGTCCCGTGGCCATCATCTTGATTTTTCGGCCCGCCCGGAGGGTCCCTTCCATGACCCTGACGTAGGCAATGACACCTTTGTACGGGTTATAATGAGAATCAAAGATCAAGGCCTGCAAGAACCCTCCAGGTCGGCCCGAGGGGGGCGGGATCCTGTTCACGATGGCCTCGAGAATTTCCTCCACCCCTTCCCCGGTCTTGGCCGAAGCAAGGATCGCCGTCTCGGGGTCCAGTCCAAGCTTCTCCAGTTCTTCCTTGACTCGGTCGGGCTGAGCGTTGCTCAAATCGATCTTGTTGATGACCGGGATGATTTCCAGGTCGTGCTCCAGGGCCAGGTAAAGATTGGCCAGGGTTTGAGCTTCAATCCCCTGGGCCGCATCGATGACCAGGAGGGCCCCGTCACAGGCCGCAAGGCTGCGGGAAACCTCGTAAGCAAAGTCGACGTGGCCGGGCGTATCAATGAGGTTTAGGACGTAAGTACGGCCGTCCCCGGCCCTGTAATCCAGGCGCACGGCCTGCATCTTGATGGTGATCCCGCGCTCGCGCTCGAGTTCCATCTGGTCCAGGACCTGGTCGGTCATTTCCCGTTCAGGTAAAGCACCTGTATACTCGAGAATCCGGTCGGCCAGGGTCGACTTGCCGTGGTCAATATGGGCGATGATGCAGAAATTACGGATCAAGTCCCCGGGAACCTTGTGGGGTCGAGCCACGGGATCTCCACAAGCCTGGCCCTGGTTCTGATGGGGTTCGGCTTTCTTAAGGTTACCTCTCACCACCTCGACTTGCCTCCTTCAAGACAGGCAGCATACCGTCACCTCACCGGCAGCTCTTCGGGAAAAACCACCTCATGCCGTCCGCCGTCCTCCTTCTGGAGGAGCCCGGACCGTCTGCGCATGCGCGTCCAATTCATTCCGGTGGACGCACCTGGACCCGACCTGGTTAGCAGTCCACGCCAAAAACACGCGCCCCTTCGAATCCCCCGCTGTTGAAGGGGGTCAGGGGCGAATCCTTCGCCGGAAGAATCTGTTAGCCTAGAAACCATGGCAGATAATTCCAAAAACATAAAACCATAAAAACCCAAGACCGCGTAAGATTATGTCGCGACTGTATTATATCATTTCAGCCCAGGGCCTTCAACTTGGGTTTATCGCTATCAACCCTGACCCGGCCCCCGGAGGACCCCACGAGCCATGGGAGTTGAAGAAAGGGTGCTTGATTCTACGCACCGCATTTTGCCTTGAAGACCTGGAACTATTCACCCCGGGTGGTATCGCCAGTTCTTGGACCAGGTAAGACGAACCTGTAGCCCAGAAGGTAAACGGTCAAAACCCCTTCGTCATAGGCCAGGTCCGCCACTGCCAGCACTTCGCTTCTGGCTCCAAGCAGGTCCTTGACCCCGGTCTCGGTAACCCTCAAACCTAAGATGGTAAAAAAAATAAGCCCCACCAGAAAAGCCGTGATCAGGCTTCTCCGCCACCTTTTGTTGTTCCCTTCCCTTCTCCTTCTTTCATGCCTGGTGATGTCCACCACGACCTCACATCCCGATGTTCTTATCAATCCTGGGCCTCTGAAGCCTGCTGCCGGATGATTTCGGCCAAAACATCTGCCAACAACCTCGCAGCCCTCAACTCCTCCTGCATAGTATTTTCCGGTCCCCCGATTTCTAACAGGAGGGCCTTTGCGGAAAGGTCCTGGTTGTAAACATAGGCCTTGGGATAGATACCGTTGGAAAGCCCGGGATACTTCTCTTCCATCACCCGCACCAGCCTGTAAGCCAGTTTCAGGTTTTCCCTCCACTTCGGGTGGGGTGTGGCACCGGATTTCCCCATCCCAATCACAACCCCGATTCTGGCGACTGGTTCCCCGTTGATCTCTGTAACCGTCTCTGTGCGAGGAAGCGAGTCCCGGTGAAGGTCCAGGAGAAATTCAAGGTCCCCGTACTCTTTGACCATGGTCCTGGCCGTATTCCGAGAATGAACATAAGAACGACCGTGCCCTTCTACCAGGTCATGCTGGCGTTCCGAGTGGACCGCCCCGATCTGGTAGCGTTCTCGCAGGGTCTGAACGAGCTCCTTCCCCACCCTGACAATGGTCAGTTCCCGGTTGTCGGAATATGCATCAGAAGGTGTCAGGCCGGTAGACCCCAGAACAGGAAGAAAACTTTCCCTCGAATGAGAGTGGTAAACAGCAACCAGGATTTTCCCAGGGGGCCCGGGTTCACGGACTGTCCGGGAAGTCCCCATCCCCATACCTTCCTCCCAGGCTTCAAGACCGAAGGCCCCGGAAGAAAGGTTGGCTTCCCTCCCACCCCCACCTTGCGGGGCTCCTCCGGCTTCATCTCCGCCACCGGTACCGGTCTTTGGGTGCAGTTTTGGACTGGTAAACTCAGCTTCCCCGCTGCGGTCGTAGGCCGAACCACTTCGGAGCGGCTCCCTCCCGCCCTTTTCCCCGGCAGTATTCCCGGGTGGGCCGGGCGCAGGTTCTTTTGCGTGGCCCCGGGGGTCAGAAGCCCCGGGCTCTAGTCGGTAACCCAGGGCTAGGGCCGGTATCTCGGACCGGAGAAAGGTACGGGGGTCACGAATATAGATACTGGTAAGCAGGTAGACGGCTCGATCAGCTAGAAGGGTCGGTCGGTACCTGCCCAGGGGTTCTTCTGGGGCCTGGTGGTCACGCACCCCCAAGGCCGGTAACTCGAGAACCAGCAAGCCCTTTAAGACCTCTGTCTTAAAGCGCAAGTTCAGGAAGCGCCTGAGGACCGGGTCAACCAAACCCTGCGACCGGGGTCCCGCATCCCGGCCAAGCAGGTTTCGGCTTCCCGAGGCCTCCGGCGCTTCACCTTGCACGGCAAAAACAGGTACCGATGCTTGGTCCGGGTGACCGGACTGGGTACTTAACATCAGCAACAGGGTCAGGCCAATGGTGACCGTATAGAAAGCCAGTAGGGCCAGAGGGGCTTTCCCCAAGGGCCCCAGGCGTGCGCTGTATACCCTAACCCGGTTTTTGAAGACCAACGCGGCACACCCCTGTCCCGACAGGAAGCTGTAAGGAGGTCGTACTGTAAATTACTATTCCCCCCAGCTTCCGGGTATGACCACCACGAGCCCCGAGCACCCCAAGCCGCGAAACCACAGCCAGACCAGTCCCTAAACCTGGCCAAGCGCTACTGCCACCCCACCTGTTCTTGACCACGGCAGGCAGACAATAATCCCGGCTGAAACCGGGATTATTGTGCACGAAAACATCTGCCCGATGGGGTTGCCCTGTCTTTCCCAGCAACAATGCCAGTCAACCAGGACGGTAAACTAGTTCAAACTGGTACCTACTTCAGTTCCGTCGGGACGAAAGCATCAATGATGCCAATGACCAGGGCTGCCAGGACGGCACCGATAAGGGAAACACTCATCGTGGGAACGAAAAACTGAACCGACCAGATGACAACGGCCGAGGTCAGGAAACCAACCAGACCGCGGTTACGAGGTGAAATCTTGTCTCCCAGCAGTGCTTCAATGACATAACCAATAGCGGCAATCGCCAGTGCAGCCAGGAGGGCGTTGATAAACCCAAGTACCCGGAAACCGGGCACAAAGAACTGGACAAACATCAGCACCAGGGCGGAAACGATAAACCGGATGACAGCTCCAAGCATGAACTTTCACCTCCGTTCGAATTCTGCCTTCATATCATAACCCCGCCTTTACCGGAATATTCACGTTGGGCCAATCCCTGCTTGTCTTGCATTTTGAGTCTGTCCGTGTTAGAATGTCCTGGGCAATGGAAATTAAAACCCCGGGACTGCCCGGGGTTGATGCAAGAACCCGGTTTGTTGGGGGGTGATGAAATGGCCAATACCAAGACGGCAATCAAACGGGCCAAACAGGCAGCCGTCAGGACCAGGCGCAACATGGCAGTTAGATCCACGGTTCGTACGGCCATAAGGCACGTCCACCGGGCCCTGGAAGCTGGGGACCTAGATAAAGCCCGGGAAGCCTTCCGACGGGCAGTCAAGGTGATCGATAAAGCTGCCAGCAAGGGCGTGATACATAAGAATAGCGCCGCCAGGAAGAAGTCCCGCCTGGCCAGGAAAATCCAGCTCCATGTGACCACCACCCAGGAATAAGGACCAAGGAAGGATACAGAAGAAGGTCAGGGTGCAAAGGGAACATCAAACTGAAATAAAGGATTGAAGAATGTAGCACCGGGGAGAACTGTAAAGAATCTATAAGAACAACCAAGGAGAAAAAAGGGTCAGAGCCAAAGCGGTTCCTGTTCTGGACAGAACCGCTTTTTTGCTACCTGGGAATCCCCTTCGGGCTAACGGTATTCAGACCCACCTTCCAGGCCGGTACACAATCTCAGGACCAGATCTTCCAAGGCAAGTTCCGCATCCAGCCTGCCTGTCTTAATGCCCTGGTCGACTTCCAGGATCTCCTTCATGGCAGCCAGAAGTCCCGCCCGGTCGAAACACTGCCCCTGCTCCAGGTATTTCTCCACCACGAAGGCCGGTAGCCCGAGTTCATCCCCAATACGATATATTCCTTCCCCCTTGTCATGGAGAGTCCTGGTCCACAAGATCAACCTCACCTGGCGGGCCAACATCAAGAGAATGCGCAAGGGGGGTTCACCTAAAGCCAGCAGGTCCTTCAACCGCCAAAGGGCTTCACGCGTGTTTTTCTTGCCGATGTCATCCAGCATGGGGAAAATATTGTTCTCCGGGCTGGGAGAGACTACTTTCTCAACGTGCACCTTCTCGACGGTACCCTCTGCCCCGGCGTAAGTACATGCTTTTGAAAGTTCGTTTTCGAGCAGGTAGAGGTCTGAACCCACCATTTCCACCAGGTAGCGGGCCGCCTCCTTCTTTACCGTGTAGCCCTTCAACTTTGCGCGCTCCGTCAACCAGTTGACAAGCTCCCAGCCTTTGAGCATGCCGCACCGGCATGTGACGCCAGCCCGGTCAACCTCTCGAAACACCTTTCTCCGGCGGTCGACGGATTCCCCGGCCAAAAATACCAGGCAGGTAGAAGGGCACGGCTTTTTCAGGTACTCAAGCAGTTCCTTTTCCTCATCGTCATCGTTTCGTCCACCTGTTTTCAGGCCTTTCCGCTTTGACGCGGTGGCAAAGAACCTTTCCGCCTTCCTGACCACCACCAGGCGCCGTTCTCCCACGGCGGGTACAGTTTCCGCCAGGGAAACGATCTGCTCCATGGTCACCTCGTTGGCGTCAACCACTGCATAGTCAAAAACCTCGGACGCCGGTGGAACAAGTTTCTCTTTCAGGAGACCGACTAGTTCCCGGGCCAGCCCCTCCTCCTTACCGTAGAAAAGGTAGACGAGCTTTATTTTTCCCTGCTCGATTTCCTTCCTGACCTTACCAAGGCCGGAACCCCTCGTTCGCTTCATAAGCCGCCTCCCGTCCTCACCCAGTATCTTGCACCAGGCGCATGCATCTCTAACTATTTCCACCACCTACTTTGAATCCCTTCTCCTTCTCCGCCTGCCCCCTCACCTGTGGGCCGGTTCCTGCCCAAGAACCCAGAGGCGGGTCCCGTTGGTTTTGAAAACCACGGCACCGTCCCTGTCTGTGCGCATGACCTCAATCCCTTGCTCATTGAGCCTCTCCACAACGGAGCGATGGGGAAGCCCGTAAGGGTTCGAACCAACCGAAATGACCGCGTACCTGGGTCGCACCACCTCCAGGAAAGCCCTGCCGGTGCCAAGGTTACTGCCGTGGTGGGGAACCTTCAGTACAGTGCTCCTGAGGTCCTCGGCTGGTAGAGTCCTTAAAATCTGGTTTTCTCCCTCTGCTTGGAGGTCACCGGTAAACAAGAACGAGTACCTGCCGTAGCTCACCCGTACCACCAGGGAGTTGTTGTTGGTATCTGAACCGGTCCCCTGTAGTCTGGGCCGGCCGGGATGCAGAACTTTGACCTCGATCCCGCGCGGGAATTTCAGAACCTGTCCCTGGTGTAGTTCGGACAACGGGATGCCCTTGGTCCGGCAGGCTTCCACCAGGTCTAAAAGGCTGGGGGCCACCCCGTCGTCCTCATCCAGACTCGTTGGTTTTTTCTGACCGACCCCGAGGTCCACACCGACCTCCCCAACCCGGTCCACACCCACGTCCATCCCAAGACCTGGCCCCAAGACAAAACCGACCTTGAACCCTTCAAGAACGGCCACAAGGCCACCAATGTGGTCTTCATGGGGATGGCTCATCAAAACATAGTCAATACGATGTACCCCTTTATGCCGTAAGAAGGGCACAACCACCATCCTCCCGGCATCGTAACCGCCGTTACCACCATCACTGCCGTCACGCCTGCCATCAACACCCAAATTCTCACGACCACCACCGTCGATCAGCATCGTCACCCCACCCGGGAATTCCAGAAAGGCAGCATCCCCCTGGCCCACGTCCAGGAAGGTCACCGTCATCGTACCGGGAGGATCCCCCACAATGCCGCTCCAAACCCAGACCAGGGCCGCCACCAGTATCAACAACACCCCAGGAAAGACCGGTCCCGGCCGGGCCTTCAGCCCTAGGGTTGCATCACGGGTTTCATCCCTTCCAGCCCAGGACATGTTTTGAAGGCCAGGTCCGAAAACCGGGTCCATGAGCGGAAAAACCTCAGCCCGGCCTCCGGAACCGGGCCACAAGCCGAAAACCTGGGAGCAGAAAAGGTAGTAGGCGGCAATAAAGCCGCGGTCTGGAGTACCAATGTCCACTGACGCGAAGGGCACACCGGCAAAAATCCGGACTGACAACACAAGCAGGTCAAGGGGTAAACCAATCAATTTCGCCGCCAGGACACCCACCGGGGGAAAGGTCATGAGCGCGAAAACAAAGATCAATCCTCCACTGATCACCAGTCCCACGAGGGGAACAACGATCAGGTTCGCCACGGGGGCAATCAAGGAAAGCCGGTTGAAATTCCAGGTGAGAACCGGGGCCACCGCCACTTGGGCCGACAGGCTTACCGCCAGGGAGGTACGCAACCACCTGGGGAGGCCGGCCAGGTGTTTTTCCAAGAGCGGGGCACCGGTGAGAATGCCCAGGGTGGCGAGAAAGGAAAGCTGAAAACCAAGATCAAACAAGGAGAAAGGATTATAAACAAGGCAAAGGAAGGCCGCCAGGCCGAGAAGGTTGAGCGGGTCCTTTTCCCGTTGGACCAGGAGGGCCAAAAAGGCAACCATGGCCATGATCCCGGCCCTGATGACCGAGGGACGGCTCCCGGTCACCAGGATAAAGAAGGCGATGACGACCATCCCAACCACAGCTGTGACCCTGGGCGGGCAGCCCAGTTTCCGCAGGAACCACCAGAACCCGATACTGATAAAGCCCACGTGGAGCCCCGATACAGCCAAGACGTGGTTGACCCCAGCGTCGGTGAAATCACTTTTCAGGGTCTCCGGGAGCCGGGAGTGGTCTCCCAAGAGAAGACCTGAGAGCAGCTCAGCGCGGGGGGCTTCAAGGTAACGGTCCATGAGGGTGAGAACCAGTTTCCGAAACCTCAAAGCCGCTCCGTTCACAGGATTGACGCTGCCGCGGCCAGTTCTTGTGATCTGTTCTTGCCGCCAGGCGGAGATGCGGTAGTAGATGCCCCGGTGGGCCAGGTAAGCACGGTAGTCAAATCCACCCGGGTTGCGGCTTGAAGGGGGGATCGCAAGACGCCCGGTTACCTGCAGACTGTCACCATACTGGTAGGGGGTTGGGCGACCCGAGTAGTCCACCACCAGCACCCGGCCCCGGGATTCCTCTTTCCGCCTTTCCCCCGGCCTTGTACCGATAACAGCCCTTACCGACAGGACGTACCTTGTTTTACCGTCCTGTACTTCCGGTTCCGCCACCACCGTCCCTAGGAGGGTGAC
>SESX01000065.1 GCA_004367365.1 Candidatus Acetocimmeria pyornia | reverse complement strand
ATGAAGGCACAGGGAAACCAGTCTTCAGAATTCAACCTGGGCGGAGTACTGCGAAAGTAAACCCCTGTTCCGTACCCGCGTAACATCATGACATCGTACATTCTCTCACTCATTTTCAACGAGTGCAAGAACATTACCCCAAGTACCCCCCCAATACTGCGGGCATTCCTGAGCAGTGTCCAGGGGGCCAGGCCTGCTTTCAGGTGGAGTATAGTCACGAAGCTGGACATCTGGCCAAGGAGAATGAATAGGGACCGGTAGGTAAGGTAAAGGGCGTCGATCAGGATCTGGGGTAAGACCAGGGCTAAAAGAGAAAAAACCTCAATGTAAGGTGTGGTGCTGACCAGCAGGATGAGTCCCAAGGCCGCTGTCGCAGCCTTGGCAATGACCGTGAAAAAAACCGGGAACCCGGCCTCAAGCCGGCTCAGGGCAAAAGCAAGGGAGAACAGGACCGGATAAGCTAACAGCGAGAACAATTCTTTCCAGGGTAAGCCGCTCAACCAGAAGACCGTCCCAAGAACCAGGAAAACGCCGGCCAACTCCCGGGGCTCCTGACTGGTAACAACAACCCCAAGGACCACAACAACCAAGGCCACCTTCACCGGGGTTGAAGCCCGGTGCATCAAGCTTTTCCCGTTGTACGCGAGGTTATCGATATAGCCCAGGTCCATTCTTGCTCCTTCGGCTCCCTTCAATTCCCTTCCTGCCGACTCCTCCCCGTCAAACTGCCGGCTGCACCGCCAGCCCAGTTATGACCGGTGTCACAGGCGGCTGGACCAGTCCCTCCCCTACTTGGGGTCAAACAGGTCAGGCCTTATTCTAAGAAAATACCCAACAATCAAGGCCGTCACCAGTGCTTCCACGGCAATGCCTGCTCCTGCCACCGGAAGGACAAAGGACAGGAAACGTGTCAAGACCAAGGAATCCCCGCGAGCCACGGGTATCTGGCCCACCCTCCGGCCGTCTGGGGCAGTCCCAGGGGGATGCTCGTGGAAGACCTCGGTCAGAATCTGCCCGGGGCCGGCCAGCGCCAGGGTGAGGACCCCAATCATGAGCAGCCCTGAAAGCACGAGGGCGAAAACCGTGGCCAGGAGGGCGGCCCCGGTTGGTTTCAACCATCCCTGCAGACACCGGAACGTAAAGTAACCGATAAAAACCTCCGATCCGACGATCACCGTATTGATACCTAGAGTGGTAATGCCGCCGTGACCAACCATGGCCAGGATGAGATTAACGAGAAATACCGATAAATACCCCAACCAGGGACCAAGGATTACAGCAGACAAAACCGTAAGGTTAAGATGAACCGGCAAAAACCCCATGGGTACCGAAAAAGCAATTAACATCAGGGCACTGACCACCGCCAGGCGGGGAAGCCTTTTCCGCATTTCCCGGTCACCGGTCCAGCGGACAGCCAGAAACAGTAAGAAACCAGCCAACAGATACCCCAGCACCCACCAGGGTACAGGTACCACCCCGTCCGGAAGATGCAGGTGGCTCAATCAGAATCCCTCGCTTTCAGGGAAGCCCTCCTCAGGCAGGATCACTCTCCTGGCGGCAGCTGCGGCAGTACCCGTAAACCACGAAGGTGTGCCCTTTAACCTCGAAACCCTGTCTTCTTGCCGGGGCAAGGCCTACCTTTTCAAGGGGGCAAAAGGGCAGTTTTAGTCTTTCCCCGCAGGCCAGGCAGACCAGGTGGTGACAGTGGTTTTCACGCCTCAATTCAAAACGGGCATGGCGCTGTTCCAGCTTAAGTTCTGTCACCAGGCCCAAACGCGTTAGCAGTCTCAGGTTCCGGTAGATGGTGTCCAGGCTAACCCGTGGGCAGCTTTGCCGCACGCGGCAGTAGATCTCTTCGGCACCCAGGTGTCCGCTGCACCTGGCAAGAACCGAAATAATCTCCCGGCGCTGGTTGGTAAGCTTGAACCCTTCACGGCGCAACCGCTCGAGGACCTTTTCAAGTTTCACCCTATTTATTCCCCTAAATCGTAAATTTTATTATTTTAGAGCTATAATACCTCTTTGAGTACTAACTGTCAACCAGGCTTGCGGCTCAGGAAGGTTATCAATGCCAGCCCGACATCGGGGTCATGAAAGGCACCCGGTGCGCGCAACCCCACAAGGGAAAGCCGGCGCTCTTGGCGTAGTTTCGAGGACGCTAAGCTAAGGTGCAAAAAAAATACACCCAACCCCATGGTGGAGCCGGGCGTATTTCCATTGCCGGCCGGAAACCCCAGCCTCTGCAGCTCAGCATTCTTTGCTCGCGGCCTGGAGGGCTAACCTCTCCGGGCTCGCCTCAGGCTCTGGGCCTACTGACTTTCAGGCCTTTGGGCTTGAAAGAGGTTGAACCGGCCGGGGTCGGCGGCTTAGGGCATCTGGTTGATACCCTAAGCCGCCCCCGCTAAATATGGTATTCTACAGGTGTTCAGATTACCCTGCTGACTTGTTATCCTTTTATCTCTCTTTTTAAATTCCCCTGTTGCGTTTCCGATAGCCTTTTGTTGCAATTACCCCTACTGCGTGAGCCGCTTGAACTCCTCTAGTTTCTCCCGGGCAACCTCCAGCAGCTTCTTGGCGTACTGGTAGTTGTGAGCACCCAGGCTGGCATCGGCCTTCACGTAGCTGACATTGGTAAAGGCCACCTCGTAAAGACCCTTTACCTCGTCGGACACACCGGCGTCAACCTTCGCCTTGGCTTCCTCAAGGATCGGCTCCAGTTCAGCCAGGGTCTTTTCGATCTCGGACTGCCAAGCATCCAGTACCGCCTGCCGCTCTTCAGGTTTGGAATCCTTGTGGCAGGTTGTGCAGCTGTCCGGCATTCCTTCGTACTTGGCAGCTTCAGCCGGGGTCACTACCCCAAAGACGTGGTTGGAGATATCCCACTTGTTGATGGTCTTAGCGACCTTGGTCATGTGGCAGTCCACACAGGTAACACCAGCCGCGGCGTGGATGCTGGGCATCGCGGCCACCTCCAGGCCGCCCGTTCCGGCCTGCATCTCGGCCTGCGGATGGTGGACTGCTTCCCCTGGCGTAATTTCACCGCCCGCATTGTGACACGTCGTGCAGGTTTCCTCCCTAGCCATCCTCAGCTGGGGTTCGTCAACCCCTGGACCATGGGTTACGTGGCAGACATTACAGTTCACGCTCTTCGTAACCTCCGCCAAGGTAGGTTTCGCGTCTTCAGGAGCCAGGCGGTAGTCAGCCGAGTGGCAGTTGAGGCAGGTATCCGTGGCATGGTCGTTCTTCTTGAGGCCTTCCAATGCCTCGGCATGCCCACTCAGGAGCCAATCCAGGTACTGCTGGTGGTGTCCTTTTGCCCATCCGTTATCCCAGACATTCTTGTCGCCAACAGTAACCGAAACATAGTGCTCCTCAGTCAGCTCGTCTCCGGGTTTGAACCCTACCGGATAACCTTCGCCAGAGGGCGCCTTGCCGCGGTTGTGGCAGGAAGCACAAACGTCGGTATCGATCGTCCGAACGATCTTACTCTTGTCACCGCTCTTGGCGTGCAGGCTACCAGGCCCGTGACAGGATTCACAACCGACCCCCGGCTCAACGAACTCCAGGGAGGTGGGGTCGAATCCTGTGGTATGACAGCCAGCACATTTCTTTTCCCAGGCACGACTCGGGTCATTCCAGTCGTCCTTGTGGTACGGCTGCCACTGCTCCTTGGCCGTGTTCCACTGCAGCGGGAGAATGTAGTGGTTTCCATCCTCTCCCTCGACCAGGTAGCGCTGCTTCCATTTGCTACCAATGGTATAGACCACCTTTTCGGGGTCCATCACATCTTTAACATCGGCAAACTCCTCTGGTATATTCTCAAAGTCTCCAATGATGACTCCCTCTGCGGTGGCATCCTGGATCATCTTGGGGTGCATCGTTTCCTGCCATGACTTGAACTTGTCACTGTGGCAGGTGCTGCACTTCTCCGAACCAACGTAGGTCGCGACTTCTGTCGCTTCTTCCGCTTTTTCGGCCTCTTGAGCCTTCTCTTCACCCTGTTCCTGGCCGGAGGGCTGGCCCTCTTCCCCTCCGCCGCATCCGGCCACCACCAGAGCGACCAGAAGGATCAAGGCCAGGGCAAAGATCAGCTTGACCCTCGAGCTCATACTTTTTCACCTCCTTTCCCCTGGTTTTGCCATGAGAGGTTTATGGGTATCCGCACGCAATGCGGAAATCGAAGGCCCCCAAAAAGGCCGGGTCACACCGGAAGTCTATGTCCCAAAGGCTTCATCGAGAATCCCACTCAAGGAATGGTCCTAGAACCCGTTTGTATCTGTGAGTACCTTCACACTCCCCCTCAAAACCAGGAGCCTTTAAGCCCGTCCCGGTGTTCCCCTTGACATTGCCTCCCGAGGCCTGCTGGTCGGCACGGGGGATTGCATTATTGGGCCTGGGGACAGATGCCGCCTCTTCAAAGGCGGCATGGAGCATTTGCACTCGTTGATAAAAGCTAGATACAACAACAGTGTAATTTATTGTCAAGAATACCGTGATTACATGTCTTTCATCTTAGTATATTTTAGTACATTCGGTCCTGACTGGTAATCACCTATCGGTGTAGAGTGCTTCAGGACAAACAATAGTCAAATTAGGGACAAAACTCACATGACCTTCAGAGTTTCAAAATGGCAGCTTAACAAAATCTTAAAACTCGTTCAATATCCTGTTAAAGCGGCGGTAATAAAATGAGCCGTGGAATGGTCACTGAGTTGGGACGCTGGAAGGAGGACAACTAAAAAGCATCAAAGGTCAGCCGGTAACTGGCAAATGGAGTCGGTTTCCGAACGGGCGTCGGCTTGATGTTTGAAATTGAGTTCTTTAAGGAGTTTGTCTTGGAAGGCCACAAATACACTAACCGTTCGCGTAAACAGGCTTCCAATGCCGCCGTTGTCGCATCCGTAGCCCAGGAAGAGGGGGCTATTGGGTACGTGGGTCTAGCCTACGTTGACGAGACCGTCAAGGCCTTGGACATTGCCACCGGTGCCGGTTCCGAACCAGTAGCAGCCACCTTAGAAAACGCGGCTTCCAAGAAGTATCCCCTTACCAGGCCCCTGAATATGTATACCGCCGGTGAACCCGGGAAACTGGCCAGGGCTTTTCTCGATTTTGCAATGAGCAAAGAAGGACAGGCCCTCATCCGTGAAGTTGGATATGTTCCCATTCAGTAGCTGCCCCCACTGGTCCCTGATGCCACTGCCGTAAGGACTGGCTTTGAAGCCCAGTCCTATGGCTTACCGGTTTTTCCCTGTCGGGCAGTCGAAACTAAGCACGGACGTAGGGGGGTCCTGGGTGAAGGTTAAGCCTGAAGCAAAAGAGAGAATTATCGTGCTTCTTTTAGCCGTCGTCGCCTCTATATCACTCCTCGTGCTAGGTCTAATCTTTTTCTTTCTGCTTAAGGAAGGACTCGGTACCTTTGAACGGGTAAGCTTGGGGTCATTCCTTTTCGGCCGGGAATGGGTTCCCACCGGCGACCCACCCCGGTTTGGAGCCTGGCCGCTGATCATGGGTACCGCCTGGGTAACCGGTGGTGCCATCCTATTCGCCGTTCCCATTGGACTCGCTGTGGCTGTCTACCTGGCAGAAATTGCCCCGGCCACCATGCGGGAACTGCTCAAGCCGGTCATTGAGCTTTTGGCTGGAATACCCTCGGTAATATACGGCTTCATTGGCCTTATGGTCCTGGCCCCCCTGGCAAAAAAACGCGCTCAATTTGCCCAGCGGGCAGACCGTCCTCATTGGGTCGATTACCCTCGGCATCATGGCCCTTCCCACCATTGTCAGCATCTCGGAAGATGCTCTACGGGCGGTACCCGACGAATATCGCAGTGCTTCCCTGGCCCTGGGGGCAACCCGTCTGGATACCATTATTTACACCGTTCTTCCGACCGCCGCTTCCGGAATCATTGCCGCCTTCATGCTGGGCTTGGGACGCGTACTCGGCGAAACAATGGCCGTCCTGATGGTAACCGGCAACGCCACCATGGTCCCACACTCCCTGTTGGACCCGGCACGAACCATCACCGCCACCATTGCCGCCGAAATGGGAGAGGCCGTTCAGGGAGGAGCCCACTACCAGGCCCTGTTCGGACTAGGCATCATCCTGTTTGTCATCACCTTTGGCGTGAACCTGGTGGCCGACCTGGTTCTCGGCAGGAGTACCGGTAAACTATCCCGGTAACAGGAGGGAAACGAATGCAGTCTAAGCATCACTGGGAAACAATAACCTTTCTCGTTCTACGTCTTCTGGCCTTTTTAGCTATCACCCCCGTCATTCTTATCGTTGGCTACCTGGTCTTAAAAGGGTCATCAGCAAGACCGGTACTAGGATATCTTCCTTACGCAAGAGACGGCAAAGGGATAACCCATCCAACCCCGGTAACATCAAGTCCAAAATGACAAGGTCAGGCTTATCACGCTTAATACACTCAAGGGCGTCAAGACCGTTCTCGGAAATTAGAGTTTAAAAACCTTCCTTTTCTAGATTTGAAAGAAACCAATCTCCGAATTGCCGCCTCATCATCAACCACCAGAATTGTTTCCGGCATAATGCCCCCTCCATCCAGGTGCTTGGCTGTCCTTCCGGTGCTTTCTCTCCCTGTCATCCCTTCCAAGCTCGTGGCAACAAGTATTGAAGCCCCCAACAATAGAAAGCCCGCATCTGAAGCGGGCCGCAAGGAAAACGTTGACTCTTCAACTAGAACTGATGAAATGGTACGCCCGGCAGGATTCGAACCTGCGACACCTGGCTCCGGAGGCCAGTGCTCTGTCCCCTGAGCTACGGGCGCACCTTGTTGGCAGCGTCATTGGGGCCAACGCCAGGTTTCCAGCGTCAGCGCGCTGCTCCTGCTTTATTATTATATAACATCCACTCGACCTTTAGCAACCACTCTTCACTTTCGAAGCCACCCGACGGTCCGGTTGCTCCTTGACCTCAAAGTTGCTCCTTAAACCTTACCGCTTACTAACAAAACCCCGATCAAAATGAAAGCCACCCCGGCCAGGGCCTGTAGATACCGTTGAGGAATCACCTTGATGATGGCTTCCCCGAAAACCACAGCCAGGAGAGCGGTCAGCGATAGGGCTGTTGCAGCCCCCAGGAAAACAGCCAGGGGAGACCTGTTCTTGGCCGCCAACATCATGGTAGCCATTTGGGTCTTATCGCCCAGTTCGGCAAAAAACACCAACCCGAAGGTAACCAACACGGTCCGTAAGTCCACCGCCGACCTCCTCTCGGCAAGCAAGACTTCCTTCTAAGGGTATGCCGAAAGGTCGAGAGCTATTCCCTTGCAGCTACCTGGTTTTGTGTACCGTTGTTTTCCTAGGATAGCCCGTGGTTGGGTTTACATCCTGGCCTGAACAGTCTTTACACACCCCGTAGAATTTAAGGTCGTGGTCATTAATATCAAAACCTGTACGGCGTTGAATCATTGATTCCAGGGACTCCAACAGGTCATCGTCAAATTCCGTTACCTTACCACAGGAAGTGCAGATCAGGTGATGATGGTGGTGAATATCCTGGGTATTGAACTCGTAACGGCTGCGTCCATCCCCAAAATTCATTTTTTGAAGAATATCCAGTTCTGCCAGCAGATCCAGGGTCCGATAAACCGTAGCCAGGCCGATATCTGGGTTTTGCCGCTTCACAATCTCATAGAGCTCTTCTGCACTCAGGTGATCATTGCTGTGATTGAGAAGTGCCTTAAGAATAACCTTTCTTTGCGGTGTCAGCTTGTACTGTTGTTCATTTAGTATCTGGCAGATCGCCTCAAGTTCGTGCACCACCGCCACCACCTAATTGAAAGTTATTCTCATTCATTTCCTTCATTATACTGCGCAAGAGCATTTGTGTCAAATCGACAGGGCCCTACCAAGCCAAGAAGCCGGGGAGTGTGTCCCCCCGGCTGGGTACCGCCAGCTGTGGCATCCTTCCTTGAGCAGGAAATCTCTTAATGCACCGGCTTCCGGTTCCCGGGTCCCGCGGGCGGGACTTGAGGACCGTACTGGGACTGGAAACGCGGTGGTACCGGTTGCCCATAAAGGGGCCCCTGGGTACGCCCCGGCTCCTGCGCCGGTTGAGGTTGATAAGGCTGATAGAGCTGCTGCGGCTGCTGCCCTTCCTGGACCTCGGGCTGCCTTTGGGCCTGGTCCTGTCTTTGCGCGGCCCGGTAAGGAACCATCCGAGGTAGAGCCTCGGCCAGAATAGCCTGAAGGTTCGGCTCGCCAATTTCCTGCAGTTCATACCTGACCCTTACCGCCGGCTTATTTAGATTCGTAAGCCGCCTCAAGTCAATGGGCGTGGCGATAAGAACGAGATCACAGTCAACAGCATTAATGGTTTGTTCTAATTCCCGAACCTGGGTTGCCCCGTAGCCCATGGCCGGCAGAATGGTCCCCAGGTGGGGATACTTTTGGTAGGCTTCCTTGATGCTGCCCACGGCAAAGGGCTTTGGATCAACCAGTTCCCGGGCCCCGAATTTCCGCGCCGCAATAAACCCCGCTCCGTAGGGCATTTCACCATGAGTGAGAGTAGGACCGTCTTCTATGACAAGCACCCGCCGCCCACGTACCGCCTCCCGATCCTCAACAAAGATGGGGGAAGCAGCCTCTACCACGACAGCCCTGGGGTTAACTGCGGCAATTCGCTGCCTGACCTGCTCCACCCCTTCCGGCCGAGCTGTGTCGATCTTGTTAATGACGATAACATCGGCCATGCGGAAGTTAGCTTCACCGGGATGGTACGAAACCTCGTGTCCGGGACGGTGCGGGTCAGCGACAACAATATGGAGGTTCGAACGGAAGAAGGGAAGATCATTGTTCCCGCCGTCCCACACAATCACGTCGGCCTCTTCTTCAGCAGCCCGGAGGATCCTCTCATAGTCGACACCAGCATATACTACCACGCCGCGCTCGATATGAGGTTCAAATTCCTCCCGTTCCTCGATGGTACAGTCATGTCGGTCCAGGTCCTCGTAGCTAGCAAACCGCTGCACAGCCCGGTTCAGGCGGTTTCCGTACGGCATCGGATGGCGTACGGTAACCACCCGGTAACCGGCCTCCTTCAAGTGGCTGACGACCTTCCTGGTAGTCTGGCTTTTCCCGGCCCCGGTTCTCACCGCGGTGACGGCCACCACCGGCCGGCTGGACTCGAGCATCGTGGTACGGGGTCCCATCAGGCGGAAGTCCACTCCCAAAGCCAGGGCCTGAGAAGCGCGGTTCATCACGTACTGGTGGTGCACATCACTGTACGCAAAGATGACTTGTTCTACATCATGTTCCCTGACCAGCCTGGGGAGTTCTTCCTCAGCGTGGATGGGAATCCCCTGGGGATACCCAGGGCCTGCCAGTTCCGGAGGGTAGAGCCTTCCCTCGATATCAGGAATTTGCGCTGCCGTAAAAGCAACAACCCGGTACTCGTCATTGCCCCTGAAATAGACGTTGAAGTTGTGAAAGTCACGCCCTGCGGCACCCATAATAATAACGTTCTTCCTTCTCACACCATAACCCCCCTGCACCGGTACTGAAAATTTGCCTCTCTTTATTATTTACCTACCCTAAGGCCTTATACCCCGAAATGCAGGGGAACCAATCCGAAGCCAACCTTTCCGCCCGAGACCGTCACTACAGCAAGAGAGCCAGGATAGCCTTGTGAACGTGAAGCCTGTTCTCTGCCTCGTCGAAAACAACGGACTGATCACCGTCGATAACCTCATCGGTGACTTCCTCGCCCCTGTGGGCCGGTAAACAATGCAGAAACAGGGCATTACCCTTGGCTGCCGCCATCAACTCCTCGTTCACCTGGTACGGTTGAAAAACCTTGACCCTCTCGGCGTGTTCTTCTTCCTGTCCCATGCTGGCCCAGACGTCGGTGTAAACCGCGTCCGCTCCACGGACCGCTTCCCAGGGGTCGTGAAAAAGTTCGATGCTTGCACCTGACTCCTCGGCATCCCTCCTGGCCACCTTGACGACCTCTTCGTTGGGTTCATACCCCTCCGGAGTGGCTACCGAAAGATCAATTCCGACCTTAGCCGCCCCAAACATCAGGGAGTGGGTCACGTTATTCCCATCCCCGATGTAGGCCAGCTTCAAACCCCTGAGATGTCCTTTCTTTTCGTAAAGGGTGAAGAAGTCGGCTAGAACCTGAGTGGGATGAACCAGGTCCGTTAGCCCGTTAATAATGGGGATGTCGGCGTAGTGAGCCAGGTCAATAACTTCGTCATGGTCATAGGTACGGATCATGAGACCATCCAGGTACCTGGATAAAACCCGGGCTGTATCCGCGATGGCCTCGCCGCGGCGTAACTGAAGTTCATTACCCGTCAGGAACAACCCGTATCCTCCCAGCTGGTAGATGGCCACCTCGAAGGAAACGCGGGTTCGCGTGGAGGGCTTGGTAAAAAGCATCCCCAGGGTTTTCCCTTCCAGTGGGCGCCATTTGCCTCCTGACTTCTGGAGCATTTTAAGGTATTCAGCCGTCTTGAGGATCTGCCAGATTTCTTCCTCGGAGTAATCCTGGAGCGAGATCAGGTCTCTTCCTTTAAGGTTAACCGCCATAGATATTCCCTCCTGGTCCGGGGGGCCCTCTCAAGCCCCTCCCTGGAATTAGTCCACTTTCGACGCTCATCTCGGGGTCGGTGCCAGTGGTCGTTCCAAGAACCCGCGGGGGGTTGTGGGCAATCCCTGGTTGGGCCTTCCCGCTTCAATCACAGTTCCAGCTTCCCCGTCCAGGGCTTCACCTGCCTTCTCTAGGGAAGTAATTACCGCCATTTCCCCGCCCTCCTCAATGAAGCGAACAGCTGCCTCAACCTTGGGACCCATGGTTCCCGGAGGAAAGTGACCTTCTTCAAGGTAACGACGGGCTTCGGCCACGGTAAGACGGTCGAGGAAGCGCTGGTTTGTTTTCTTAAAATTTATAGCGACCTTCTCAACATCAGTTAGAATGACAAAGAAGTCAGCCCCTACTTCAACGGCCAGTTTCTCGCCCGCCAGGTCCTTGTCGATGACAGCTTCCACCCCCTGGAGCAGGCCCCGTGAGTCAAAACACACCGGTATCCCGCCGCCCCCGCAGGCAATTACCACCATGCCGTTCCTAACCAGGTTCCTCAAGGCTTCCCCTTCGTAAACCCTGATGGGCTCAGGTGACGGAACCACTCTTCTCCACCCACGGTGGTTGATTTCCTTCAGGGTGTAACCCTTCTCTTTTTTTAGGTTCTGGGCCTTTTCGACCGGGTAGAAGGGACCGACCGGTTTGGTGGGGTGGTGGAGGGCCGGATCGTCGGGCCGAACCACAACCTGGGTGACCACCGTCACCACAGGACGGTCCAGGCCCCTCAGCCGCAGTTCATTGGCCAGGCAGCACTGGATCATGTACCCGATCATGCCCTGGGTCTGGGCCCCGCAGATATCCAGCGGCATCGGGGGTACCAGGGAACTGGCCTCTTCGTTCTGGATGAGGATATTACCGACCTGCGGGCCATTGCCGTGGGTAATGACCAGTTGGTAGCCTTTCTCGATCATGTCTGCAATGTGGCGGCACGTAGCACAGACGTTTTCAATCTGCTCCTGGGCTGTTCCGGCACTTCCACCAGCCATGATGGCATTACCCCCAAGGGCGATGACCACTGTTTTTGACATTCTGTTTCCCCCTCGTCACCTCGTCATTGGTCTCCCCACCAGGTCGATTTCAGTTCCACACATGGTACATTTCCCTTCAGCAAGGCCCTGGGCTTCCACGCCGTATCCATTTCTGCTGATGACTACCCTGTTGCACTTAGGACAGGTTGTATCACCGGTCCCTTCAGCCCTGACATTACCCAGGTAGACATACCGCAGTCGGCGCAGAGCAATCTCCCTGGCCTCATAAAGGGTTTCCAGCGGGGTTGGAGGTAGGTTGAAACGATAGCTGGGGAAGTACCTGGAAAAGTGCAAAGGGATTTGCGGTCCCAGGGAGGCCAGCCACTCTACCAGTCTTGAGATCTCCTCTTTGCTGTCGTTGAGGCCGGGGATAACCAGGTTGGTTACTTCCACATGGCACCCGTTTCGATAGGCTTTTTCCACTGTCTTGAGAACCGGTCGCAGCCGTCCCCCGCAAATTTCCTGGTAGAAGGAACCAGTGAAAGCCTTGACGTCAATGTTCACGGCATCCACGTACGGAAGCAACTGGTCCAGGGGTTCCGGGTTTATGTACCCGTTGGTCACGAGAACATTAAGAAGGCCTTTTTTCCTGGCCAGCCTGGCTGCCTCCAGCACGTATTCATACCACATGAACGGTTCCGAATACGTGTACGCCAGCCCGATACAGGAAGGTTCACTTTCGGCAACCTCCCTCGCCCTGGCCACCAAGTCCCCAGGTTCAAGATATTGCGTTTCAACCTTTCCCTGGCTGAGCTCCCAGTTCTGGCAGAAACCACAACTCAGATTACAACCATTACTGCCCACCGAGAAAAGGGTCGAGCCAGGGTAAAAATGATAGAGGGGTTTCTTTTCGGTGGGGTCCAAAGCCATCGAGGCACATGCACCGTAGTTGGTGGCATACAGAACCCCGTCCACATTGGTCCGAACCCCACAAACCCCGGTCGCACCGGGGTCAATGGAACAAAGCTGGGGACACACCCGGCAGCGCACCCGCCCTTCTTTGCCGGTCTTTTCGTAAAAGAGAACTTCCTTCCTGCCCCTGGTTTTCGTTTCCCGGTACACACCCATGCCCCCACCCCTTTTCGCCCGAGCCGGCCCCCCCAATAACC
>SESX01000064.1 GCA_004367365.1 Candidatus Acetocimmeria pyornia | reverse complement strand
CTGGTTAGGCGACAGAGCTTCTTTCAGCTCATCGGCTCAGCAGACATGCTGGGCGAACAAAGAGAAGGGCCTTCTCCTACTGGCCCTTTTGAGATACGCGTCAAATCTTTCCTTCCTTCGAAAAGCTCCGCCGGCGTGCTCTGAAAACCTATGCTCCGAGGGCAGTCTCCCTGATGAGACGGGCCGCTATCACCACGCGTTGTACTTGGTTGGTCCCCTCGTAGATTTGAGTCACCTTGGCATCCCGCATGCGTTTTTCCACCGGGTAATCCTGCATGTAACCATAGCCCCCAAAGATCTGGACAGCGTCTGTAGTCACCCTCATTGCGACGTCGGAAGCAAAAAGCTTCGCCATGGCCGATTCCTTGGAGTATTCTTTGCTTCCCGAATCAATGTGACGCGCCACCGAATACACCAGCGCCCGGGCGGCTTCGATCTGGGTCGCCATGTCGGCCAGCATGAATTGAATGCCTTGAAATGAGGAGATGGCCTGACCAAACTGTACCCGCTGGCGGGAATAGCGCAAGGCCTCATCAAGGGCGCCCTGGGCAATACCTACCGCCTGGGCCCCCACACCGGGACGGGCCTTGTCCAGGGTCCTCATGGCCACGACAAAACCAGAGCCCGGCCTGCCGAGAAGGTTTTCCCGCGGAATCCGGCAGTTACGAAAGATCAATTCCCTGGTCGGGGAACACCGGATCCCCATTTTGTTCTCCTTCCTGCCGAAACTGAAACCAGGGGTTCCTTTTTCCACCACAAAAGCAGTGAGGCCCCGCGCACCCTTTTTCCGATCAGTACTGGCAATCACTGTATAGACATCGGCCTCTCCAGCATTGGTAATCCATTGCTTGGTACCGTTTAAAACGTACTCATCACCGTCAAGGGTGGCCGTGGTTTTGATGTTACCGGCATCACTACCGGCTTCCGCCTCCGTGAGGGCAAAAGCAGCCAGCTTCTTGCCGGAGGCAAGGTCCGGCAGGTATCTTTCCTTTTGCTCACGGCTTCCAAACAAGAGGATTGGATAGGCACCCAGGGCGGTCGCACCAAAGCTTACCCCGACCCCACCGCAGACCCGGCTCAATTCTTCCATGACCAGGCACTGCTCAAAAACCCCACCCCCCAGGCCACCGTACTCCTCTGGAATATAGACCGCAGCCAGGTCGGCCCTGGCCAGGGTATCGAGAATCTCACGCGGAAACTCTTCCTTTTCTTCAAGTTCGGTAACAATGGGTGCCACCTGCTCCCTGGCAATTGTCCGGGCCAGGTCCCGGATCATTTTCTGCTCCTCGGTCAGAAAGTAGTCCATAAGCGGCTAATACTCCTTTCCTGCGTGTGGCTACTTTGACTAGGTAAAGTTTATCATGCCGGGAAAAGAGTGTCAATGAAGTCAGAAATCAGTGTACAAAGGGCTGGTTTTTCAGAGCTGGCCTACCAGTCGGAGCAGGAAAATGCGCAGGGTATCCAGAAATCGTTTCACGAGAGACCCGGCTTCCACCCGGTTACCAGCGACAACATCGGCCGCAGTAACCTCCTGACCTTGAACCCTTATTTTCACCACGCCAATCTTTTCCCCCTTCTTTAAAGGGGCAAAAATGGGATCAGTAATTTCGAGACGTTGTTCCACCGCGCGGATCTTCGTCTTGGGAAGGGTGACCACCACTTCTTCTGGAATCACCAGTTCCACCTGGTTGGTCTTACCCTTCCAAACCCTTCTGGTGCCAAGCTTTTCCCCCTCTTGGGCGATCCTGACGTTGGTAAAGTTCATGAAACCAAAATTCAAAAGTTTGGCAGCTTCTTCCTCACGCACCCTTTCCCCTGACTTCACCACTTTCCCGGTGTCATCCATCTCCGGTTGAGCCCCCATCACCACCGCCACCAACCCCATCTCACCCCTTCTTGCGGTAACGGCAATATTGTAACCGGCGCTTTCGGTGAAACCGGTCTTTAGGCCGTTAACCCCTTCGTACCGCCCCAGAAGGCCGTTGCGGTTGTACTGGGTAATACCGTTGAAAGTGAATTTCTTCAGCCCCGCAAACCGTTCGAGGTCTTTCGGGTGGTCCCGGAAGAAAGCCCTGGCCAGGAGCGCCATATCGCGAGCCGTGGTGTACTGGCCCTCGGCATCCAAGCCGTGGGCGTTGACAAACCGGGTGTTTTCAAGCCCCAGTTCCCCGGCCCGGCGGTTCATCCTCTGGACAAAGAGTTCTTCGGCCCCGGCCAGGAGTTCTGCCACCGCCACTGAAGCATCATTACCGGACACTACCCCTACGCCGAAAAGAAGGTCTTCCAGCGTGACCCTCTCGTCGATGTTCAGGAACATGGTTGAGGTACCCTGACCTACCTCCCAGGCCTGGCGGCTGACCCGGACCCTGGTATCGAGTTGCACCACACCTTGCTTCACGGCCTCGAGGGCCACTTTCATGGTCATGATCTTGACCAGGCTGGCTGGAGCATTCTTCAGGTCAGGGTTTTTTGAAGCCAGCACCTGGCCTGTTTCCACGACCATCAAGATACCGGACTTAGCCCGGAGGGGAAAATCTACCTCCTCGAAAGGATCAGGTCCAACCCCGGCCTCCGGGGATTGCCTTTTGGGGCTGCCACCGGGCTCTTGCTCTTCTTCCAGACCAGGTTTTTTGTCCTCGCTCCCGCTGCCGTCTTGGGATAAGCCAGTGTTAGGGCCTCCTTGGCTGCCGTCCTCTGCCACCCCGGTAATCCCCGGGCCGAAAGGCGCCAGGTTCTGATAAATACCAAAAAAGACCAGTGCACACACCAGGGTAGCGCCTACCCCAGCAGCAATCCTGCGCCACACTTGTAATCCCTCCCAGAGTCCAAAAAACAAAACTTCCACCCCAGGGCCGATGTAGGCCTGCAGTGGTTATTATTACCTCACCCAGGCAAACTATCCGGGGAGCCTGTTTTCCAGGTCCAAAACAGACCGAATCCCTTCTTTAGCGGTATGCAAACGGTCTCCCGCTGGGAAGTGAGGATAGTCACATCTCGCCCTGAAACCTGGATAGTCAACCTGGATAGTACGGCGGCCTCTTGGGATAAAATGTAGAAGAAAGGGTTTGCATCATTGGTCACTCTTTCTAGCCTCTACCCTCCTTGAAGCTGATGCCTCGGCGCTTCCATGGCTGCCGAAAATACCCGTCGGGAGGAATGGAATTGGCCGCGAAAGGAAAAGGACCCCTCATCGAAGGGGCTGAAACCGGGCTTTCCAGGCTTAAGCAACAAGTCATGAGAGACCTTCAGGTACAAAACTACCGTCACCGGATTCAAAAAAGACACCTACATCTTAGGGGCAAGGCCGGACCGATGGTGCAAAAAATGCTTGCCATCGCACGCCGTCACGTGGAGAAAAAGGAGAGCTAAGGACACAACCTGGTTCTTTAGTGTAAGCGACGCGCCGTACCACCCCAACCATTTCAAGGGCTGGCCTTCAAATACTGATCCATCCACTGCAGGGTGGCCCAGGTGGCATCGGCAAGACGGTCCTTAAAGACGTGGTCATCCCCTTCAATCATCACCAGGCCTTTCGGTTCTGGAGCCGCCTCGTACAGTTCACGGGCATGGTCGGGGTCGATGACCTCATCCCCGGTGGCGTGGACAATAAGTAATGGAAGCCCGTTAAAGCCCCTGACCGCCTCGAGTGGATGGTATTTCTTGATGTCATCCAAGAAACCGGGCTCCAGGGAAAACCCCTTGTTGTAGAAGTTCTTGACCTTTTCTCCCTTCTCAGCCCGTTCCCACAGTTCGGGACCCAGGATGGTTTCACGATAGGATTTCTCCAGGTGAACCACGGCAGACCAGGTGGCTACCGCCTTTACCCTTCCCCCAGCATCACCTTTGCAAAGGACCGCAGCGCCTCCAAAACTCAATCCAATGGTGCCGATCCGAGACCTGTCAACTTCCTCCTGCCGGGATAGGAAGTTGAGGGCGTTTTCCAGGTCTTCCAGCCAGCCGGTGAGGTGGGTATGCGAGGCAAAATCGCCCTCGCTGTCACCTGAGCCGATAAAATCAAAGCGCAGGGTCACGTACCCAGCTTCACTTGCTGCCCGGGCAAAGCGGGTTACCATCCGGTTTTGTCCTATGTGGTCCCCGGTAAAACCGTGGCAGTAGATTAGACCCGGAGCCGGTAAGGGTCCATCCGGAACATGAAGAAAACCAAAGGTCCGTTTCCCACGACTTACGAAAGTAACCTGTCTTTCCACGTACTTATCCACCTCTCCGTGCTGGCATCAATGGGCAACCCACCCGCCGTCCACCAGGAGGGTATGGCCCGTGATGAAATCTGAAGCATCTGAAGCCAGAAAAACAGCTGCCCCGACCACGTCCCTAACCTCACCAACCCGTCCCATGGGTATGCGCCAGAGGACCTCCTGGCGGAATTCCTCGTTCGCCAGAATAGGCTCAGTCAGCGGGGTCTTGATAAAGGTGGGGCCGATGGCGTTGACGTTTACATTGTACTGAGCCCACTCGAGGGCGAGGACCTTTGTCAGCTGAACCACCCCACCCTTGCTGGCACAGTACGTCACTCGGTTGGGTAAAGCCACGACACCCATTTGGGAAGTAATATTGATAATCTTTCCTTTCCTTTGCCGGACCATGTACTTGCCGACCGCCTGGCAGCAGAAAAAGAGACCCTTCAGGTTCAATTCCAGAACCTTGTCCCAATCCTCTTCAGTGACCTCGAGGGCCGGGCTCAAGATATTCCTTCCGGCATTATTGACCAGAATATCAATCCGGCCGAAAGCATCCATCACTTCTGCGGTCATACGCCTTATTTCAGCCACCTTGCTCACATCTGCTGGAACCACCAAGGCCTGCCGGTCCATGGCCTCAATCTCAGCTGCCACCTTCTTGAGGTCGCTTTCGGTCCTGCTCACAAGGGCAACATCCGCACCCATCTCGGCATAGGCCAGGGCAATTCCTCGCCCGATACCTTTGCCAGCACCAGTTACGACGGCCTTTTTCCCCTTTAGATCCGTGCTAGGCATCATCACCTGCAACCCTTCCCTTCTCAAATTGCATGAAATAAACGACCTTCATCACTTTTCGCTGGAAACCAGGTAATTCCTTCAGGCGGGGTTTTAGATCAAGCACAAAGTCCATTACCAGCGTGGCAGGCGCAAACCAGCCTGGGAAAAGAGCCTTGATGTCCTTCTTGACACGTCCTCGGCGACCACCGAAAGAAAAACGCGAGCCCAGGAGAAGACGTTGGCAAATCTCTTTGAGATAGGCCACTTGAGTTCCTCTTCTCCGCAAAGTGAGTGCCGGTTCAGTTCTCGGACCACAGAGCGCAGCTCCCTTAAGCCCTCTTCCATTTGCTCCGGAGGCAAGAGCATGAGACGATCGATCTCGGCAAGGACCTCCAGGGAACGCGCAATCCGGGACTCCACTTCCCGGTAAACCCTTTCATCTATGATCCCATACTCATACTTGAGCCGGTTGAAACCGGCTGCTGCATCGTAGGTGGCTCGGACAATATCATCCCTGTTCATCAACTCAGTTTCATAACTTAACATGTGCTTCCAGCTGGGCTGCTCCATGGCTTTGATGTGATCTTCAAGGGTGTGGCAGAGCCGGATGTACCCGAACCGTTCCGGTTCTTCGTAGGCGAGGCTCCCCGGGTCCAGAAAGGGTGCCAGCGGGGCGACAAATGGTACCAACCGTCGGTCTCCACCCAACCTGTCCACCAGCCGGCGCGTAAATTCCACCGCCCCAGTTGCATCCTCGTGGCTTTGTCCGGGCAAGCCGACCATGAAAAAGAGGTCAATTTTCCTGCACCCGCAGTCCAGGGCTGCCCTGATGGTGGCCTCGATCTCGCTGTTGGAACAACTGAACTTGCCCGATACCTTACGGATCCTCTCCAGGTGCGATTCAATACTCATCTCCAAACTGTAACGCGGTACCGCGCCTTCGATCTGTCGAAAGAATTCTTCACCGGCAGGCTCGAAAAGTTCAAAAACAATCTCGTTGGTGACCCCGGCCTTTCTTAAAAGCTGTAGAAACCTTGCCGCATATTCGGGTCCAGCCTGACGGATATCATGAACAACAAAAATTGGGGCCCTGCTAAAGGACTGGATAAACTTGATATCTTCAACTAGTTTCTCAGGTGACCGGTAGGCCGGTTTCTTACGCCGACAGACCTTCAGGCACCCAAAAACTGAACCCCCACAAATGGCACACCCCTGGGTACACCCCCGGGCTGTCAGGAGCATCGTAGTGGGGTAATCCAACCACTCCAGGTACGGCATGCTCTCGTGCAGGCGCCGGTAGCGAAGCACAGAACGCATCACGTAACGGTAACCCGGAACATCGACATAGTCCAGGTCACCGGGGATATAGGTGAGGGGGTTGGAGACAATGGTACCATCTGAACGCTTCCAGGATAGGTTCGGGATCTGCTCCAGTCCCCGGCGCCCGTATTTCAAGGAGGTAAGCAGCTGGCGGATGGGCTCCTCGGTGCAGTCTCCCCTAACCACGTAATCAATCCATGGATACTGCAGGAGTTCACGGTGAAAGTAGGTGGAACTAAGTCCGCCGAAGATCACCGGTGTCTCGGGATGCTTCCCCTTGATGATCCTGGCCACCTCGAGGCTCCCTTGGACATGGGGCAGCCAGTGGAGGTCAACGCCAAAGGCCACAGGGTTCAAACCAGTGATGGCCTTTTCCACGTCATAGGATTCATTTCTTGCCATCTGGTAGGCTAGGTTGATGATCCTAACCGTAAACCCGTGCCTTTCAAGATAGTCAGCAATACTGGTCATTCCAACTGGATACATCTCAAAAACCGGGGAAGACGGAATGACATCAGCAATGGGACCAAACATGACTGTTTTCTTCCTGAAGTCATAAACACTGGGCGGGTGCAGGAAAACTAGGTCGCTGTAAGCCAAGAATCACTACCTCCATTTCCAAAGCTGAACTTGCGCTTTCCCCATATTGTTCGATAAGATTTCCGCAAGTCCTTGATTTAAACATTTTTACTTTTCCCGCTTTTACCACTACCGGAATTCCTTCCAGCACCATGGCAGGTTCTTGGATCTGCGCAGGGAGGATTTGTTGATTATAAAATAGGTGGGACCAAGAAACACTATAACGCGGCGGGCGAAAACCTAAAAGGAGGTGGATCTATTTGACCGTCAAGCAGGACCTTCAGAAGGCCCTTGCCTCTGCCGAAGCCGCCCTTGGAAATTACGACACCTTTGCCCAGTCCACACAGGACCAATCAGCCAAACAAATGTTCCAGCAAATGTCCCAGGATATGCGGCGCCACTGCCAAATGCTCAGGGACCGCCTGGATTACCTCGAGGAAACCACCCAGTAGCAACTTTAGGCAAACACTTGTCGGGGCGGGAAGTTCCCGCCCCATAGTGATGTCTTGGATCAACCCACCCCTTATCACCAACATGCTCAAGCCAGAATTGACGGAAAGTGAAGCAAGATTCCGGTCACACACCATATCAACCCTTTTTCCCTGGATAAAACTAACTATGATAGTTGATCATGTCTGTGATTCGGTATAGATTTATTAATAGTAATAGTAATCATTATCTTATCAAGGGAGGAGATTTTGATGTCGGAGCTTATAATCGAAAACCAGCTAGGAGCAGCCAAAGGTTCGGTAGTGGAAGAGGCTGTGGAGAAAAACTTTGCAGGGGAAACAATGGAGGTCGGCTTGTACCTGGCCATGGCCCGGCAGGCTCAACGAGAGGGTTACCCTGAAATAGCCGCTGTCCTGGAAAAAATCGCCTTTGAAGAAGCATGGCATGCAGCGCGGTTTGCCGAACTGAACGGGAAGATCTCACCCAGTACCAAAGAAAACATCGAGAAGATGCTCCAGGGGGAGAAAATGGCCAACCAGGGCAAGAGGAAAGCCGCCGTTTCTGCTAAAGAAAACGGTATCGACGCGGCCCACGACTTCTTTGACGAATCAGCCAAGGATGAAGCCCGCCACGCCCGGGCCCTGGAAGGCCTTCTGAAGCGGTATTTCTAGTCCCGCCCTGGCAAGGTGACGGCTGGTCCAGCTCCACTGCCGATGGAAGATTTTGAGGGGCCAGCCTTCACCACTCCATTCGGCGGTCCAGGCTTCGGTATTGGATGGCTTCAGCCACATGTTCCTCTGTAATTCCCGGACTTTCGGCCAGGTCAGCGATGGTTCGGGCAACCTTGAGAATCCGGTCATGGGCCCTCATGCTCAGCTTCAATTCACTGAAGGCAGCCCGCAAAAGGGCCCGTCCAGAAGGCCCGGGGCGGCAAAAACGGGAAAGCAGGCGCCTGTTCAGTTCGGCGTTGGCTTCGAAGCCCGTGTCTGCGTACCGGTCGGCCTGTATTTTGCGTGCAGCAACAACCCGTGCCCGGATTTCAGCAGATGTCTCCGAAACCACTGGAGAGTCGAGGTCGGAATAGGGCACCCTTGGCACCTCAACATGGATATCGATCCGGTCCAAGAGGGGCCCCGAAAGTTTCCGCTGGTAGCGGCGCAGGTCGTCTACTGAACACCGGCAGGCCCGTTCCGGGTCCCCACTCCAACCACACGGACAAGGGTTCATGGATGCTACCAAGGTAAAGCAGGCCGGGTATGAGACGGTTTCCCTGACACGAGAAATGGTCACCTGGCCGTCTTCAAGAGGACCCCTGAGGACCTCCAGGGTCTCCCTGCGGTACTCGGGAAACTCGTCCAGGTACAAGACCCCGCGGTGGGCAAGACTGATCTCTCCAGGTCGCGGTTCCGTCCCTCCACCGGTCATAGCTGCCACTGAGACGGTATGGTGCGGGGCCCGGAAGGGACGGGTCTGCATCAACCCCTGGCCGGGAGGAAGGAGACCGGCCACACTGTGAACCACCGTGACCTCCAGGGCTTCATGATGGGTCAGGGGTGGGAGGATCGTGGGGATCCGCTTGGCAAGCATGGTTTTGCCGGAGCCCGGTGGGCCCACCAAAAGTACATTATGCCCACCGGCAGCGGCCACCTCAAGGGCCCTTTTTGCCACCGATTGCCCCTTGATGTCACTGTAGTCCAAGGCGAGGTCACCCCTTTTGCCCCTGGACAAGAGCCCTGGCCTCGACCCCCTGTGTACCCTTGGAGCCAACCCTTCGTTATCTTCTGGGCTGCGCAGCCAACGGACAAGTTTCACCAGGGAATCGAAACACTCAATCTTGAATTCTCCTACTGCTGCCGCCTCCGGTCCATTGGGACCCGGTACAACAAAGGCCTCAAAACCTTCTTTCTTGACAGTAGCCGCCATCGGCAAGACACCGCAGACCGGCCGGATTATACCATCCAGGGAGAGTTCCCCGACAACCACCTTTCCCTCCAAGGCACCACCAGGTACCTGTCCTGTCGCCAGCAAGATACCCAGGGCGATGGGAAGGTCAAAGTGGGGGCCTTCTTTGCGCCGGTAGGCTGGGGCCAGGTTTACCGTTACCCGTCGGACCGGGTATTCAAAGCCACAGTTTTTTAAAGCTGACCGCACCCTCTCCTTGGCTTCCCTAACAGCCTTGTTGGGCAGTCCCACGATTTGCAGGTCGGGTAAACCAGAGCTGACATCAACCTCCACTTCCACGATGTAGCCCTCAACCCCGTAGAGTGCCGAGCTGAAAACCTTAGCCATCACGGTGACAGTCCCTCCCTTTTTTGACATCTTCTACCAGAATACCGGCTTTTCCTCCATAAAGAAAATGTCCTGGCCTTTGTTTAGACCAGGAACACTTCTGTTGCTCCTGACGGTGTGGACGACTGAAGACACCTGCTTTGTGCTTCAGTCCTGGCCTGGATCAGCAGGGATTCTTGCACTTCCCCAGGCATTAAATATTCAGATCTCAAAGCCTGAAAACCCTATTGCGCTCGGGATACTTCCGATTCAATTAGTTCACCCAATCTTTGGATACCGGTGTAAATCTCCTGCTCTTCGGCTTCACTGAAGGAAAGCCTCAAGGTGTTCTTGCCCCTCTCCCCGACATGGAACCCAGCTCCATCCACGAAGGCAACCCGGTGTTGGAGGGCCAGGAGAAGGAGATTGCGGGCATCCATGTATGGCGGTAAAGTAACCCAGATAAAGAATCCACCCTTTGGTCGGGTCCAGGTCACTTCTCGGGGGAAATACCTTTCCAGCGCCGCCAGCATCGCATCCCGTTTTCTCTTGTAGTACCGCCTCAGCCGCTTAAGGTGTTCTGGTTCCAGGCCCCGCCGGTAGAATTCATAAACCATCCTCTGGCCCAGGGAGTTTCCACAGAGATCTGTCGCCTGCTTTGCCATGATCATTTTTGAAACCAGTTCTTCAGGACCATGCAGCCAACCAACCCTGATTCCGGGGAGCAGGGTTTTTGAAACCGACCCCAGGTAGATGACATGGCCCTTTTCATCCATGGACTTCAGGCTGGCGAGGACGCTTCCCTCGTACCGGAGCAGGCCGTACGGGTCATCCTCCACCACCAAGAAATGAAACTCCTCCGCTAGGCTGAGAATCTCTTTGCGTCTTGGCAATGAAAGGGTCAGGCCGCTTGGGTTTTGAAAGTTGGGCACCAGGTACAAGAGCTTGGGCGTAATCCCGCGGGCACGAAGTTCCACCAGCTTTGCCCGCAGCCGGTCGGTGATGATACCCTGGGCATCTATTGGGATCGGTATCAGATCGGCCTCATAATTTCTGAAAGCCCCGAGTCCACCTACATACCCCGGTTCCTCGACAAGCACCTTGTCGCCGGGATCCACGAAGAGTTTGGCCAAGAGGTCCAGGGCCTGCTGGGACCCAGAGGTAATCAGGATCTCCTCCTCGGTGGCAGGACACCCCTGGTCTGACATGCGCCTTGCCAGCAGGCGACGCAAATCCCCGTGGCCCTCAGTAGGTCCGTACTGAAGCGCCTTTACAGCCCCGTTGCCAAGCAACCCATCGGTAATCCTGGCCAGGGCATCCACCGGGAAAACCTTTCCACTGGGAAAACCCCCCGCGAACGAAATCACATCCGCCCGCTCGGTAAGCTTGAAAAACTCCCGGATTGATGATGTTTTCATACCCCTGGTTCTGTTCGCATAGAGTTCGGTAAGGTCCAAACCCATTCCCCGGACACCTCCGCTTTGCCTTGTTAGATAGGGCTCACCTAATCCACAGACACCAACAAAACCCGCCTCGTCAGAGACGGGTTTTCCCGCGGTACCACTCTGGTTGCCGGTTGGGCCCTTCCAGTAGTGGAAAGGTATCCAGCCGACCCCTTGAAGGCGATAACGGAGCCACCGGTCGGGTTGCGTAATCCTCAGTTCGCGGTTCAGCCTCCCTCACCTGAGCCATTTTTGAGCCAGGCATGAGGACCAGGAAAAGGGATTACGCTGCAGCCGACAACTCAGGGGTGGCCCGGGTTCTGTGTTCTGGAGGTTTTCCAGCCTCGAACCCCCTCTCTGGGTTGAACACGGGCACAAGCCCAGGGAACCCTTCGCCCCATCATCGTGAAGTCGCCCTTTGCTCTTGGCTACTTCTTTTTTTTACATAACAGTCCCGGAAAAAACCAAAACCCCTTCGCCCCGGTAAGTGAGGGGCGAAGGGGTCTACTTCGCGGTACCACCCGTCTTTACCAGCGCCTCACGGCAACTGGCCTCGTCCGGTAGGTCTGTTCTACCGGGGGGCTGTAACCGGCCCTACGTCTGGTTGGGGCTTACTCCGGCCCACTACAAAATGATGCGGGTCCTTTCACCCCAAAGCTCCAGGGTGGCTCCAGAAGCATCCCGCTCCGGCTTCCACCTGCCGCCGGTTCTCTGGCCCGGGAACCACTTCCGTTCTTCCCCTTCACAGCCTTTTCTAAAGATGCACCTTTAAAAAAATATTTGTCTAAAAGAATAGCACATTACCGGTAAAATTGCAACAGCTAGATGCAACAAAAATTTCGGTTCCCGGATTCCGTCTAGGTACGAAACCGGATAAACAGCACCACCCCGAAAATAGTCAGGACTCCACCAAGCACCTGGGTCCCAGTGGGGACCTCGTGCAGGATGAGGAAAGCCAGGAGGGTGGCACCGATCGGTTCACCGAGAATCGAAACCGAAACCGCCGCCGCTCCCACGTGTTTAATGGCCCAGTTGAACACTGTATGGCCCAACAGGGTCGGAACCAGGGCCAGGGCCAAGAAGAGAAGCCAGTTCCGCACACCGTACCCAAATAATGAGGCCGGTCCCAGAGCCGCTGCCAGCAGCAAAAACAGGGCTGTTACCCCGTAAACTAGTGTGGTCGCACTCCAGACAGACAGGCGCTCCCTCAGGCCACGGCTGATCAAGAGGTAAGCTGCCATGGTCACCGCGCCGGCCAAGGCCAGGGCATCACCCCAAAAAGCCCTTTGACCAAGGCGAAAATCCCCGGCACCGATAATGATAATTCCCAGCACCCCAAGAAGAAGTCCAACCACGGCCAGTCCCCGCGCCTCTTCACCATAAAGGAGTCGGGCCACCGTGTATACAAAGATCGGGTGTAGGGAAACGAGCATCACCGCGCTCGCCACCGAGGTGAAACTCAACGACGCAATCCAGGTATAAAAGTGCAGGGCCAGGAAACCCCCTCCCACAAGGGCCAGAAGACAATCAGTACGCGTGAACTTAGCCGGCTTGAGTTCACCTTTACAACCGGCAACCACAGCTGTCACAAGAAAGGCCAAGAGCATCCGGTAGCCAGCAATGACTACAGCCGGTGCATCCGACCACCTGATAAAAATGGAAGCAAAGGAAACCGCCACGATACCTTCTAGTAAGGCCAAGTACGAGAATGCCTTCAAAAATCTCCCCCCGCGACCTTCTACGTCTTTTCCCTGCAACGGTGAACACCACCGCTCGGCTAAAGAAGAGTATACCGACCTTTTCGTTGCTACCCCGGGTGCTGACAGGAGCAACCGGTTGCTTCCGAATTTCATCTTCCCTGGTGCCACCGCTCCGGCATAACCGGTCTCGTTCCGGAGCACCCCGGGCGTGCAACCTTTGCGAAATACCGCTTCCAA
>SESX01000063.1 GCA_004367365.1 Candidatus Acetocimmeria pyornia | reverse complement strand
CGCAAAAAAATAGATTTGGGGTGAATGACGGGACTCGAACCCGCGACCTCCAGGGCCACAACCTGGCGCTCTAACCAGCTGAGCTACATCCACCATGTTTCCTTGTGGTGCGCCCGGCAGGAATCGAACCTGCGACACAGGGATTAGAAGTCCCTTGCTCTATCCCCTGAGCTACGGGCGCCTAAAGAAGGGAAAATGAAATGGAGCGGGTGATGGGAATCGAACCCACGCAACGGGCTTGGAAGGCCCGGGCTCTACCATTGAGCTACACCCGCATGTATCTTTAATCTTCCCCGATTTCATGGTCGGAGCGCCGGGATTTGAACCCGGGACCTCCTGCTCCCAAGGCAGGCGCGCTACCAAGCTGCGCTACGCCCCGTCGCAAACAGCCCTCTCAAGTACCCCTGGTCAAGTACCTTCAGTTTATCGACCTTTGGTAAGGCCCTCCACCACACGTGAGCACCAGAACCCGTACCAGTGGGGATTATACAATACTCGTCTCGATACCCCAAAGGAAACTCGCACGATCACTCCTTCACCGCGTTCTCTAGTATAGTATAAATTAATTATCATGTCAATCGGGCCAAATAACTCGGCCACCTGCAAATACCCTTCTTCCATACTGTTAGGATCCCCAACATTTTTCTAAGCCAAACTCCTGCTGTCACCTACCAAAACTTGACGCCTACAACTCTTGTTTGACGGTTAATCTCGAGGATTCTTGCTTTAACCTCGTTCCCATTAACCTCCAGAAGCCCAATGGATGGTTTCGAATTTCCCCTCGGCTGGTAAGGACTGCCTGGATTAAAAAGGATGATTTCATCTTCCTGATGGAAAAAGGGTTTATGGGTATGACCAAAAACCAGAATATCAATCCCGAGTTTTCGGCCATATCTTAGAAGTTTTTGGCAACTAGACTTTACGCCATGCACGTGCCCGTGGGTAACAAGAATCTTTTTCCCAGCAAAATCAATTTGCCGTTCTACTGGACCTTTAAGCCCGCGGTCGCAGTTACCGACGACAGACACGAAATCAACCCGATACATCTCCCCGAGCTTCGCCCCGTCTTGATAATAATCCCCAGCATGAATGATGAAATCCAGCGGGCCTAATTCACCCAAGACTTCGTTCACGAGGTCCAGGTACCCATGACTATCACTGATTACCCCCAACCGCATCCTTGCACCTCTCCAACAAGATCTTTCTCGCAGCCCGCAGAGCACGCCCGCGGTGACTTACCCGGTTCTTCTCATCGGTACTCATTTCGGCCAGGGTTTTCCCGGCCTCAGGAAGAAAGAAGAGGGGATCATAGCCAAAACCGCCCTCACCACGTGGTTGCAAGGTTATATACCCTGATAAGAACCCTTCGGCAAAAAACACCGAGCCAGGACTGGTTGCAATGGCAACCACACAACAGAACCGCGCCGTACGCCGGGCCCATGGAATCCCTTTCATCTCCTCCAAGAGTTTACGGTTATTGTCATCATCTGTGGCCCCAGTCCCGGCGTACCGGGCTGAATATACTCCGGGTCTACCTCCCAGGACATCTACCTCCAGCCCCGAATCATCGGCCATAGCCATCTCGCCAGTAAATTGAGCGGCAAAGGTGGCCTTGAGAGCAGCGTTTTCCCGAAAGGAATCTCCCGTTTCCTCGGGATAAAAAGGTGGCTGAAAGCTTTCTATTCCCACGACTTCAAAGGGTAAATCGGCGAGAAGTCTGCTGATCTCTTCAATCTTCCCTTTATTCCTGGTGGCGAGAACCAGCCTTTGTTTCATGAACTCCCACCTTTGCAGCCAGATCTCCCAAAACCTGTTTCTGCTTTTCAATGAGTTGTAATATCCCTTGACCCGCCATATCCACCAGGTCACTCATGCTCTCATGGGAAAAAGGCTCCTGCTCGGCTGTCCCCTGAAGTTCGATCAACTTCCCCCTTCCAGTCATCACAATGTTCATGTCTACCTGGGCGTTCCGGTCTTCTTCATAGCACAAGTCAAGGAGAAGGTTGCCATCCACGATACCCACACTCACGGCCGCGACGAAATCTGTGAGCGGCATAACCTCGAGTTGGCCTTTTTGTACCAGGTAATGGAGAGCATCCACCAGGGCCACATACCCCCCGGTAATGGCAGCCGTACGGGTTCCTCCGTCCGCCTGGATAACATCGCAATCTAACCAAATTGTGCGCTCCCCCAGGGCTTCGAGGTCCACTACCGCCCGAAGGGAACGCCCAATCAAACGCTGGATTTCATGAGTCCGTCCGGTGATCCTCCCCCTGGTGCTGTCACGGAGAGACCTCGCGTGGGTTGACCGGGGCAGCATACCGTATTCCGCCGTCACCCATCCCTGGCCCGTTCCCTTCAGAAAAGGAGGAACCTTGTCTTCAATGCTGGCAGTGCAGATAACCCTAGTATCCCCGGCTTCTATCAAGACCGAGCCTTCTGCGTACTTGATGTAATTCCTCGTGATCTGCACCGGCCGCAGTTGCTCGAAAGCACGACCATCGATACGTGTAACCATGTACTCACTCCCGTTTGATCTCTATTTACCCTTCCCTTTACCCAGAAACTTATCAAACACCGGAAGAATTGACAATACCTGTATCTAAAGTTTTACCCTTTTCAAGGATTTTTTCAAGATCCTTAAGGCCTGTTGGGGGTAAAATTCAGCCAGTAACCCCGCCGCCGCCAGAAGGTACTTTTGGTCCAGCAAAAGCACGGGGTCTTTCGGGGTCAGAACGGTGGGTTCACCGGGGTTAAAAAGACCTGCCTGTAAGATACCAGCCGGGTCGGGGGCGTGAACCAGCACTCCCCCGGTTCCTACCAGGAATTTTATTCCCGTCAAGTCCTTGCCGTACTGGAAGTAAGCGGTGCCAAAAGGCGTATCCAGGATTTGCAGGCGTCCGGCATGCCTCTTCACGGCTTCCCTGACGGCGACCCGAGCCAGGGCAGCATCAACCTGGTACCCTGTTTCTGTATCGGGCAGCTTGTCCCGCTTTTCAGCCAGCTCCAGTACTGCTTCGGCCAGGTCAACCCCGTCAACCCCGACTTCGCTTCCCAGGGCTTGTACTCCCACAGCCTCCAGCAAAGCCGGGGCACTGACCCGAACTCCAAGGTCCCCTTCCACCGTCCGCTTCACACGAGGTTCTCTCAACCCCTTCAAAACCACCCCTTCCACCGTTGGAAGCCCTTGGCCCACCGAATGGACGTCGGTGGTGGCCCCGCCGACATCGACCACCACCAGGTCTCCCAGACCGTCCTCTTCACCGGTACCAAGCGCCAGGAGTTCTGCTGCCTTCAAGACAGCTGCCGGGGTCGGCATCAACAGCCCGTCCACCAGCTTGAGAGCCCCATCAAGACCCCTCGCCTGGATGATGCGTTCCATGAAGACCCGGCGAATTGTTTCACGGGCCGGCTCCACCTGAATCTCACCCAACCTGGGCATGACGTTTTCCGTTACCCGTACTTCTTTCCCCGCCCGCCGAAAAACCTTGAGGGCCAGGTCCGATACCGCCTTATTCCCGGCATAAACAACCGGTGCCGAAAGGGATGAAAAAGCGAGGGTTCTTATGTTGTGCACCACGGCTTTCCGGTGGCCGCCGTCGGTTCCCCCGGAGAGGAGGACCACATCCGGGTCCAACCCGATGATTTCCTCAACTTCCTTTTCTGTCAGTTCGTAGGAATATGAAGCCAGTACCCGGGCTCCAGCGCCAAGGGCGGCCCTCCTGGCGGCTTCTGCGGTAAGTTCGGGAACAAGGCCCACGGCCACCATCCGCAGTCCGCCCGCCGCACTGCTGGCGGCAAGCCTCAGGCTGTACCCTTGCACCTGGGGTAAGTCTTTGCCCAGCTTATCTAAGGCTTCTTGTAGTCCCAGGCAGATATCGGTTTCAACCGTGGTGGGTGCCGCCGCCCTCCCTATTACCCGCTCCCTGTTGACGTCAACAGCAATTACCTTGGTAAAAGTGCTGCCGAAGTCGATGAGAAGCACAGGCCTGCTCGATTTCATCACTCCCACTACCTCCCTGCCCGCCCCTGGGTACCCCGCACTCTGGGTCCGCTTCCCCCCTGGTCTGTCCTTCTTTACCCCGGGCTTTTCGGGCCTAGGGTAAAGGCCCTGGCCTGGAGCGCCCGACGGACGTGAGGGTTCCGTGCTGCGGTTTATTCCCAGGATTGGACATCAACCCGGTATACCCGTCCAAAGGACGCCCCGTAAACCCTTTCCCCCATTAACCTAAACCTCTCAGGGTCACCACTGGTGTACAAAAGGTGCTCAGGTGGGCCGGGATCGGGGTTCAGGGCTCCATTACGCTCCAGGACAAGCCGTGTTTCCTCAACCACTTCCACCGAGGGATCTACCAGGATAACCTTATCTTCGATGTGGTCTCGAATAACCTTTTCCAGCAAAGGATAATGTGTACACCCTAAAATAAGAGTGTCCATGCCAAACTCCTTTAGAGGCTGTAGGTACTCGCGGGCAGACCGGTGGGCCCGCTCCCCGTGAACATCCCCCACTTCTACAAGGGGAACAAACCTGGGGCAGGCCTGCTCCTTAACCTCAACAGAGGGATCCATGGCCCGGGCGGCCCGGCTGTACGCCCTGTTGGCCACCGTGGTTCCAGTGGCAATAACCCCGATTCTCTTGTTGCGCGTTCTCTTGACGGCAGCCCGTACACCGGGTTTGATCATCCCCAGCACCGGAAAATCAAACCGCTCCTGGGCAACAGCCAGGGCTGTAGCCGAGGAGGTATTACAAGCCATCACCACCATCTTGATATCGTGTCCGGCCAGAAACTTAATAAGCTGAAGGGCAAACTTCCTGACCTCTCCTGCGGGTCTAGACCCGTATGGACACCTGGCAGTATCACCGAAATAAATAATTCGTTCCCTGGGGAGCCTCCCGGCAATTTCCCGGGCTACCGTCAACCCCCCTAATCCTGAATCAAAGAGGCCAATCGCCGCTCTAGGGTTCACTGACTCCACCTCAGTTGCTTGATCTTCGGGACCATCGCCGTTAGTAGTATATGTGAAAACCATTTGATCTTGTTTTCACCCCACATGGGTTGACTGCTTCCGAAATAAGGGGCTCAGGGACAAGGAAACACTAATAAAGGGGTGCAGGCGGTGAACCCGCATCCCCAATCCGCTCAAAAGACCTGCCTTGCGTCGGCCCACCGGCTAACCGGACGCGGCTGATCCCCTGAAGTAATCCATCAACCCCTTCCAGATACCTTCGGCAGCCCGGTCCAAGAATTCTTCCTGGTGTAAGAGCCGCTCCTCTTCAGGGTTGGAGATAAAAACAAGTTCTACTAGTGTCGCCGGCATGACCGTATGGCGCAGCACAGCAAACCTGGCTTCTTTGACTCCTCGGTCCGGCCGGTCCAGGGCAGCCACCAGCCGCTGGTGTACGGTAGTCGCCAACCGGACAGAACGATCGGGGAAATGGTAGGTTTCCGTTCCCGCCCGATGGTCACGTACATAAGAGTTAATATGAATGGAAACGTAGACATCGGCTCCAGCCCTGTTAGCTCGCTCAGGGCGTTCCAGAAGCTCGACTGTTTCATCCCCTTCCCGAATCATCAGGACCTCTGCACCAGACCTTTCCAGAAGGGCCTTGAGACGGGAAGCAACTTTAATGGTGATGTCTTTTTCCTGGGTGCCGTTGGCACCAATGGCACCAGGGTCAAGTCCACCGTGGCCGGCATCAACGGCAACCACCTTCCCAACAAGGGGAGATTCGGTCAGCTCCACGATCAGTGCCCGGCCGTCAGCGGCAGCCCGGACATCATGCCCGACGTAGTAGGAAAGCAAAAAGGTCAGTTCAGTCCTGGTGCCGGACTCGTCCCGGATTGTCCGTCCTTCAAGCCCTTCCACACCCATGAGGCCCACCTTCACACTGTCACGCTCAAGGGCCAAGCCAGCCTCCGGAATCTCAAGGACTAGCCTTTCCGGTAGTTCAGCCGTTTTCACTTCCGGCACCACCCGCTGGGTGGTAGTAAAGATCAACCTCAGCTTGCCCTCTGCCTTCTCCACCTTTACCCCGGTTATCCAGGCATCAAAGTGAACAGTTAAGCCGTTGAAGGTGGGGGTAACATGGTAATGAGCAGGTTCAGCCAGATCAATGACAACCCTGGTTACCGGGGGTTCTGCCTGAAAGAGGGCCGCCCGGATCCGCTTCACCGTGCTGGATGCAACTTCTACGGAATCCGGAAGACCCGCCCCCGGCACCACGTTCTTCAGATCGACGACGATGCGTTCCGGGTCCCTTAACGAAAAGGTTTCGTACTCCACCGGGCCCGTAGTCTTGATGTGAACAGCCTTTTGACCTTCACGGTCTTCGAAAAAGACCCCTGTCACCTGGTGAGGAATTTCAAGCACGAGATCATTCTTGCCCTGACCGCGCCGGATCCGGTATTCCACCGGCCCTTCAAGGTCCAGAACCATCCTGGCGGTACTGGGTCGGGTACTCTGCATCCCAAAACGGACGTGTTTAACCATTCCCTGGTCAATGGTCCAGACTGCTTTCGAAAGCCTGAAAATGGCCGGTCTAAAATCAACAATCAGCCTCGGTCCGGTGCTGCCAGAAGCCGGCAACAAAAAGGTGGTATACTCAACCGGTCCCATTACCGTGACCGTCAGGGAAAAACTGTTGGGGGAGTTTTGCCAGTCGATTCCGGTTATTACATAGTGCTCGACTGTCACGGTCTTTGTTTCCGGGATCCAGCCCACCCGCGCGCCCAAGGCTTCACCGATAAACCTCAAGGGGACCAGGGTACGGCCGTGGTCGAGAAGTGCCGGAGCATCAAGGGGTACTTCTTCACCGTCAACGGTAGCCTTTTCCTGGCCGATGACAAGCTCGATTCTCTTGCCGTAAGCCAAAACGCTTACCGTCTTCTTCTTGCCATTCCAGTAGACTGAAGCACCCAGTTCTTCAACGATGATGCGAACCGGGACCAGGGTTCTTCCGTTGATAACCTTGGGAGCAACCTCCGGCTCCAGAAGGCGCTTGTTAACTTCCAGGTTGACTCCACCGGCCTGGGCCACAGAAGCAAAAAAAACAGAACCCAAAACAATGGCCGCGATTATCCACAGGCTTATCCTTCGCGGCATTGATGATCCTCCTCAACCAAACCTGTTATTCAGACGCAGATCCTACCAACACGATGTCTCTAAATTCGACTTTATTCTGCAAAGTCCTTCCATGAATGGCTGGTGGAGGAAGTACCATTTTTATCTAACTGCCTGGGCACCCGTGCGCAAATCTTGCTTATGGAACGAGAAAGAGCCCCGTCCGGCCAGTGCTCTACCACCGGAACACCCCGGACCATGCCTTTAGTGACCATCCTACAACAAGGCACCTTGCCGGCCACCCCTACCGCCTTTCCTGGTACCGTTTGTTCTACCGAGGAGTTCAGGCCTGCATGGTCGTGAACTACCCGTTCCATTCAACACCTGTTGACTTTCTCAAGAAAAAGCTGGCCGATCCCCCTGCGCCTCGCCCAAGCTTCCGAGGAAGAAGAACACCGAAGGCACGCCGCGAGAATCACAGAACCACCTCGTAACCTCTCCTGGTTTTAGTCCATATACTGCATTGGGGAAATCGTCACATTCTCCCCTAAAAACCAACCGGGAGGGCAAAAAGCTTGGGAAATTTCCATTACCTACCACAGAAACGGCCCTTCATCTGGGAACGGAAGGCCTGGGGGGCCAGTGACCCAACGGGTTACCTGTATCCCCTGGGAACGGTGGAGCAAATCACCATCCACCACACGGTCTCCGCGGCAAAACCTCCCTTTGAAGAAGTCAAGTCGGTCCAACGGTACCACATGCAGAAAGAGCCGGACCCTTTCTTTGACATTGGTTATCATTTCCTGGTAGACCGGGCCGCCAGTATCGATGGGCGGGACATTTACGAAGGCCGCCAACGCCAGAGCAATGGGGTCCTGAGCCAGGGAGCCCACGTGGCTGGCCGTAACCAGGGGAACATTGGGGTGGCAGTACTGGGAAACTACGAGGACGAACCCTTCTCCGAGGGTCAAAGGCGTGTACTGGTAGACCTTTTGGCCTGGTTGTGTTACCTTTATTCGGTTCCCTTCTCTGAGATTAGGGCGCACCGGGATTTCTCCCCCACCTCCTGCCCAGGCCGGCACCTCTACACAGAGCTGGACGGGATCCGGCAGGAGTTGGTTGACCGGCTGGTTGCCAGGGAAGGGCCGCCGGACAGGACGGTAAACATAGTCGTCAACGGACAGCCCCTGAACCTTGAACCACAGGCCGTGCTCGTTAACGGTACCGCGGTTGCTCCCGTACGCCCCCTCGCAGAGGCCCAGGGTGCCCACGTCCGGTGGAACGCCTCGACCCGGACGGTGTACCTGGACAGCAACGGGAAATAAAAAATCCACCTTCCGGTGGAGCGATCTTTGTTTTCCCGGGTATAAACTTGCGCCAGGGAGAATCCTGGTTACAAGCATGGTTTTTTGGTGGAGGCGCCGGGAGTTGCACCCGGGTCTGGCAATGCACCGGAGGAAGCTTCTACGAGCGTAGTCCCTGCTTTACTCTCACACCCGCCGGCTCCCAGGGACCGGATCCGCCGGGTGCCAGCCCAATAAGTTTCCCTTCTTCCCTATGGGCTTCAGGAGAAGGTATCCTGCATTTATGACGCCCTGTTTGGTCCCGCAGGAAGGAACCAAGAGGACGTAGCCGTCTTAAGCGGCTAGAGCGTAATTTTCGTTGGCGTTTATTTTTGAATGGCCATGTTTTTTCGAGACATGGAACTCGGCTCGCTACTTCCGCCTCTACACTACCATCGAACCTAACTCGCCCCCAGCTTCTTACCGTTATTCTTACATAAGACAAGAAGCCATGTCAAGCTCAGGGACGGTTGAATTCCTTCAGGGCCTTTTGCATTTTACGTTTGGCGTCCCGTTCAGCCATTGTCTGTCGTTTATCGTACAATTTCTTGCCCCTGGCCAGAGCCAGCTCAATCTTGGCCAGGCCGCGCTCGTTGAAATATACTTTGAGCGGAACCAAGGTATAACCCTTTTCCCTGGTACGCCCGAAAAGCCGGTTGATTTCCCGCTTGTGCAGCAGGAGTTTTCGCGGCCTTTTGGGTTCGTGGTTGAAACGGTTGCCGTGTTCATAAGGTCCTATATGCATATTGTACAGGATCATCTCCCCGTTTTCAACCAGGGCATGGCTGTCACGAAGATTGGCCTTCCCAGCCCGAAGGGATTTAACTTCCGTACCTGTCAGAACAATCCCAGCTTCGAAGGTCTCCTCAATAAAGTATTCATGTCGGGCTTTTTTGTTTACCGTTACGATTTTTTCACTTTTCTTTTTATTAGTTCGCGGCAAGAAAGTCACCCCAGTATCCAATACATAAAAGGGTAGGACGCATTTCTTTGCCTTCAACCGCGCCGGACCCGCAAGGGCGGAAAAGCCTGTGGGGGTTTGAAACCCACAGGCCTACCAGCACTACGTTACCACAAGAGAGGAACCGGTTAGCCGAACAACGGCGTGAAAACCAGCGAGACGATGGTCATGAGCTTGATCAGGATGTTGAGGGACGGGCCGGAGGTATCCTTGAAGGGATCACCCACCGTGTCACCAACCACTGCAGCGGCGTGGGTTTCCGTCCCTTTACCGCCGTGATGGCCGGCCTCAATATACTTTTTCGCGTTGTCCCAGGCTCCCCCGGAATTAGCCATTTGGATAGCCAGCAGGACCCCGGTTACCAGCGTACCGGCCAAAAGGCCACCCAAAGCCTCCTTTCCCAGGATAAACCCTACCGCCAGCGGCATGGTCACCGCCAGCATCCCGGGAAGGATCATCTCCCTTAGGGCCGCCCGGGTGCTGATGTCCACGCACCGGGCATAATCAGGCCTCGATTTCCCTTCCATAAGCCCGGGGATTTCCTTGAACTGGCGCCGTACCTCCCCGATCATCTGAAAAGCTGCCCTGCCCACCGCCGACATGGTCAAGGAAGCAAAGACGTAAGGTAGCATCCCCCCAATGAAAAGGCCGGCGATGACCGTGGAATTCAGGATATCAATAGACTTCAGGCCGGCCGCCGTGGCGTAGGCGCTGAAAAGAGCCAGGGCAGTTAGGGCAGCCGAACCAATGGCCAACCCCTTACCGATGGCCGCCGTGGTATTACCCACGGCATCCAGGGTATCCGTTACCCGGCGCACACTCTCTTCCAGTTTGGCCATCTCGGCAATACCGCCGGCATTATCAGCAATGGGACCGTAGGCATCCACGGCCACCGTCATCCCGGTGATGGAAAGCATCCCCACCGCCGCCAACGCAATACCGTACAATCCGGCAATACGGAAAGAAAGCATTATGGCCACTGCAATGATCACCACTGGCCAAGCAGTACTTCTCATACCAACAGCCAGACCGGCGATAATGTTGGTGGCCGTACCGGTTTCAGAGGCCTGGGCAATACCCCTGACGGGAGGGTTATCTCCAGAAGTGTAGTACTCAGTCAACAACCCGATTAAGACCCCGGTGAGCACCCCGGCAGTCGTAGCCCAGAACACTCCCAGGTCCGGCCAGTAAGCCCTGGCAAAGGCAAAGGTAGCCACCAGTACCAAGCCGGCCGTACCAAAAGTTCCAAGCCGGAGGGCCGCCGCCGGATTTGCATCCTCTCCAGTACGAACCAGGAAAGTTGCCACAATCGCAGCCAGGATTCCGGAAGCAGCGATGAGCATGGGCAGAGCAACTCCGTTCAGGCCGAAGGTCAAAGCCCCGATGGCCATCGCCGCCACGATGGAGCCCACGTAAGACTCGAAAAGGTCTGCTCCCATACCGGCTACATCACCAACATTATCACCGACGTTATCGGCAATAACCGCCGGGTTACGCGGGTCATCTTCAGGAATTCCAGCTTCGACCTTTCCAACCAGGTCCGCTCCGACATCAGCAGCCTTGGTATATATACCTCCTCCAACACGCGCAAAAAGGGCAATGGAGCTGGCCCCAAGGGCAAAACCCTGGATGATCTTCATGTTGGAAGCCAATTGGGCCGGGGAAGCCCCAGGACCGCTGAATATGTAAAAAATGACACCCAAACCGAGAAGTCCCAGGCCAACCACAGACATACCCATCACGGCGCCACCTGAGAAAGCAACCCCTAAAGCCGCATTCTGACCGTGCCGGGCAGCGTTCGCCGTCCTGACGTTAGCCCGGGTAGCCACCCACATCCCGAACAACCCGGCCAATCCAGATGATAATGCCCCAGCCACAAAAGCAATAGCAGTTTCCGGGCGAATACCCCCTGCCGCTCGTGCAGTGAAACTACCTGCAACAATGAGAGCCGCCAGGACCAGGACAAAGACCACCAAGGATCTGTACTCACGATTCAAGAAAGCCATTGCTCCCTCGGAAATGGCCTCGGCAATCCTTTTCATCTCCGGTGTACCCGGATCCTGTCTCATAACCCTCTTGGCCAAGAAAAGAGCAAAAACGAGGGCCAAAACACCGGCCACAGGGGCCAGGAAAATTAAGTCTCCCAATTTTCCGTCACCTCAATTCAATCATGACCAACCAGGTCAAATCATAGATGTGCTTCCTTTGGCCATTTTAGCTTTTGTTGCATTCAATTACCCTTTTAGAACAGTTAAAAAAATGGCTGTACCCATGAAAGCAATTGCAAAGAAGGAACTCAATTTACCCAAAAACTCATCCAGACCCTTCCTCTTACCGAAAAGCTGTTCCGCCCCTCCAGCGATGGCACCAGAAAGACCGGCACTCCGCCCAGATTGGAGAAGAACGGTAACAATCACTCCCAGGGCAAAGAGGACGTGTAGAACAGTCAGGATGATGGAAAGCACGGTGCTCACCTCCCACCGTAGATCACTGACCATAAGTATCTCAGTTATCTCGCCAAGTATCTATCATTTTAACATAAGAGCTGCTCACCCGCAATCAAGAGGGGTGAACACAAGCGGAAGTCACACTGTCTCACGAAGAATACCAAGACCCGCGTAAAGAGCCGTTTCTCCCAGTTCCTCCTCTATTCTCAGAAGCTGATTATACTTTGCCACCCGGTCGGTTCTCGACGGAGCCCCGGTCTTAATCTGGCCCGCGTTCACAGCCACGGCCAGCTCCGCAATGGTTACATCTTCTGTCTCGCCAGACCGGTGGGAGATGATGGCAGCATAGGCGGCCCGGTGGGCCATCTCAATGGCTTCCAGGGTTTCGGTCAAGGTGCCAACCTGGTTAACCTTGATCAGAATCGCGTTAGCCGTTCCAATATCAATCCCCTTGGAGAGCCGTTCGGTGTTGGTAACAAACAGGTCGTCTCCCACCAGCTGGAGCTTCTCCCCCAGGTGATAGGTCAGGTTCCTCCATCCCTCCCAGTCGTCTTCAGCCAGGCCGTCCTCAATAGAAAAGATGGGGTATTTATTCGCCCACTTTTGGTAGAGCTCGATCATCCCGTCAGCATCGGTTTTCATGCCCTCTGCCTTCAAAACATAGTGCTCACCATTGAAGAATTCAGTGGCCGCCGGGTCCAGGGCAATAAAGATGTCCCTCCCAGGTCCGTAACCTGCCGCCTCAACGGCCTTTACAATCAATTCCAGGGCTTCCTCGTTGGAGGAAAGTTCAGGGGCAAAACCACCCTCATCCCCAACTGCGGTACCCAAGCCTTTTTCCCGGAGCACAGCTTTCAAAGCGTGAAAAACCTCGGAGCCCATACGTAACGCCTCGGAAAAACTGGCTGCACCGGCCGGGACAATCATGAACTCCTGGATATCGAGGTTGTTATCTGCATGCTTACCCCCGTTCAAGATGTTCATCAAGGGTACAGGCAGTACCCTGGCCCCAACTCCACCGGTATACCGATAAAAGGGAAGGTCGCAAAAAGAAGCCGCCGCCCTGGCTACAGCCAGCGAGACCCCAAGAATGGCGTTGGCCCCAAGGTTGCCCTTATTTTCGGTCCCATCCAGGGCACAAAGGGCTTCATCGATCTCAGCCTGGTTTAGAGCATCCATGCCCACGACCTCTTCGGCAATGGGCCCGTTTACGTTATCCACGGCCCGCTGGACACCTTTTCCTCCGTAACGGTCCTTGTCCCCATCACGGAGTTCGACAGCTTCGTAAGCTCCGGTAGAAGCCCCAGAAGGTA
>SESX01000062.1 GCA_004367365.1 Candidatus Acetocimmeria pyornia | reverse complement strand
CTTCTGTGTTTGGTTTACGGCAGGTTAACACCTGCCGGGGGCGCGCGCTTTCATAACATCACTTTCCAATACACCTTCCGGTCTCGCCGGACATGCGATCGAGGGTGAACTGGCGCAGGGCTTTTTCGCGACCTGCCTCGCCCATCCTTTTACGGAGCTCGAGATCCCTATGAGTTTCCGGAGGCCCTCGGCCAAGGCCTCCGGATCCTTGGGTGGAACGATGAAGTCGGTGAATAACATGGTACCAAAGGTTCATAGAGCTCGGTACACGTCCCGGCGATGGCGAACGTGATAGATAGTCACCACCTTTGTGTGCTCGTCTACCTGATAGATCACCCGGTAATCGCCGACACGTATACGGTAAGTTTGTTCCGCACCCCTAAGCTTGCGGCATCCTCGTGGAAAAGGATCAGTCGCTAAACTTTCCACCTTCTGAACAATGCGGACGATTTGTTTGGAATTTAAGTTGCGCAGTTCTCGTTCAGCAGAGCGCTTCCATCGGATTTCATAAGAGGCCATCAGCCTTTAATTTCTTCTTGATTTCTTCAAACGACACGGTGGGCTCATCCCGCCGTTCCGCGACGATAGCCAGATCGTGGAGATCCTCTAAAAGTTCCTCATACTCCTTCAAAGGAAGCACAACGGCAGTTCGCTTCCCCTTTTCGTCAACGATATAACGTTTTTTTCTATCACTCATATTGCCCTCCCAATCAACGTAACACAGAAATGTCACCGTCGCAAGGACTGTGCGCAAATCCATAATTTCAGCGATTCATCGTACACCTTTTCAGTTTCACGGAGCATGCGGTCGCGGGCGAATTACCGGAAGGGCGTTGTTGCGAGTGGCCAGGCAACCGGAACGATGACCGCCCAAAATGTCAAAACCCAAGTTGTGACCCCATGGCTTACCCCAAACGCGCTTACGAAACCCTGACCCCAGCGGATAGAGGACCTGGAAAGGTCAGTAAATGCCATCGCTAAGTGGCTGGGACATTCGCCGGAAGAGTCGCGCTTAGATCCGCCACCCTGGGAGAACGATCGCGGGATCTGCGGATAGCATGATGTGGCACGCCATGAAACCCGGTCATATCCATTACCCTCCAAAAAACCAGATGCGTCCATCAGAGGAGGAGGTAGAGGAGCACAGCGGCGAGGCCACACAGGGCCTCGAACCCGATGAGGACCAGCACCAACGTGCGCTCGTGGAGCCCCCCAGTGACCTTGAGCACCCATTGGGCCAGCCCCACCGGGCCACTATCGGGACATTGGAGCTTCCCGTCCTCCCGGAGCTCGCCCCACCAGCCCCGCGAGGGAAAGCCGTGGGCGGCCTTGATTAAGAAGTCCAGAGCGTAAGGGAAGATCACCATGACCCCCGCCCACTCGAAGTTCCCCACGATCACGGCCGCGGCGATGATCGCCCCGATGGAGAGCGTCCCCACGTCCCCCACGAATATCCGGGCCGGATACCAGTTGAAGTAGAGGATCCCCAGCAGGGCCCCGATCCCGGCGAGGAGGAGGGCGAGGGCGGTGAGGGCGTGGGCGCTCGCCGCGATTCCCGCCAACGCTCCCATGGCGACAAGCCCCATCCCCACCTCCAGGCCGTTGAACCCCGCGAGCATGTTCACCGCGTTTGCCGCCCCGGTAATCCCCAGGGGAACGAGCACCAACGCGTAGAAGGGCCCGAAATCCACCTGACCGATGAAGGGGATGCGGAGGGTGGAAACGCCCACTCGCACCACCACCAGCGGCAACGCGGCGACGACGGGGAGCAGGGCTTTGATCCACTGCCGTATCCCGATCAAGTCGTCGGTGACGCCCAAAAGTGTAGTGAGGAGCACGGTACACAGGACGGCGAGCAGCGCGACCACGTCCAGGGAGGGGAACCGGGACCAAAACGTCGCGAGCGAGATGGCCAGGAGCACTCCGGCCCCGAACCCGGCCACGAGGGCGAGCCCCCCCATCTCGGGGATCTCCGGCCTCCCGGGCTTGTGCACATCGGGGCCCACGATCCCCGCCCGTCTGAGCCTGGGGATGAGGAGCACCGTCCCGAAAAAGGCCGCCCCGAACGCGACCACGGCCACGAAACCAAGCATCTTGTTGTGACTCTATAGGGTTTTGCCGTCGGCGACAAATGCAACATGTCCGTATCAAGGGGAACCTGAGGGCTACGGACTAAGGGAAAAGAGGTTGGAAGGAACCTTATTCCCCATCCTGCCGTTGGAATTATCGCTTCACCTATTTCCACTCGGCTTTTTCCCAACAGTACGTTTGGCCTCTTTGGCCTTTATTTCTTCCAATACTTCTCGGTAAACTCTCTCTGTCTCGTGAAGCATGCGATCCAGAGTAAACTCCCGCAGGGCTTTCTCGCGGCTGGCCTGACCCATCCTTTTGCGGAGCTCGGGGTCATCGATAAGTTTCTGGAGCGCTTGGGCCAAGGCCTCCGGATCCTTTGGGGGAACGAGGAACCCTGTAATCCCATCTTCCACGAGCTCGGGTACGCCGCCCACCTTGGTTGCCACCACCGGAAGCCCGGCCATCATCGCCTCGATGATTGAGCGTGGCAGACCTTCCCAATTAGAAGCAAGGACAAAAATATCCGATGCAGTCAAAATTTGAGGCACATCTCGCCGTTCCCCAAGGAAGATCACATTATCGAGGTTTAGTTCTCTGGCTTTCGCACGTACCACGACTTCCCTTTCTCCGCCTCCCACAAAGGCAACCTTAAAGTCGCCTTTCTGCAAGCACCTAATTGCTTGTAACAGAGTTTCATAATCCTTCTGAGGAACAAAGCGTGCCACCATGGTGATGAGAATTTCGCTTTCTTTTAGCCCAAGCTCAGAACGGACTTTTGATCCACTTGCATTGAGGTAGACGTTTGGTTCCATACCATTGTGGATTACCGTCAGCTTCTGCTCAGGAGCCACGCGGAAGCGAAGGGCCAATTCCTTGTCGTGCTCGGAGACACAAATGATCTCATTGGTCACCTTAGAAGCCAAACGTTCTGCTGACGCCAAAAGATAGCGAGCAAGCGGGCTTTTCCCCTCAGTAAACGCCCATCCGTGTGCTGTGAAGATTACAGGTACTCCCAAGATTGCGCATGAAAAACGGGCAGCAAAACCGGCTTTGGTAGAGTGAGCGGACACTAAATCTGGTTTGAACTGGCGAATAGCTTTGAACACCCTCCATAAAGCCCGTAAATCCTTCCAGGGTTTTATGGGGCGCACGAAGTGAGGATTCGGGAATACCTTCACTCCAAGGGCTTTTGCACCTTCCATCAACCTCGGCTCCGGCGCCGCCACCAGGCCTACCTCATGGCCTTGTTTTGCCATATACTTCATAAGTTGGAGCACATGCAACGGCGCCCCACCGAATTCACCCGCGGTTACGACATAAAGGATGCGCAACAGCCGGAAACCTCCCCTCAGTAAAAACGTTTCTGAAATTCCTGCCAATCGTCCGCCAATTGTTTCTGCAAAAAAGCACGTTCGTCTGAAGTTATTTTAACCTTTTCTGCGCCTTCCCCTGTGCCGAATAAAAGGCGCTTAACCCCTAGGGCCTTTGCGAATTCAATAGGTGCGTAAATCCGTCGCTCTCTGAGCCAGTCCCCAACTCGTTTGCCAATACGCGCCAAACGGAATGAAGGCGGGTCCCCTGCAGGATTGATTTTTTTATGCAATAAGGTAGTTGGAGTTGGATATATAGGCAGAGAGAGTATTTTGCAAAGCGCCTCTACAAACTTGTCAGGGGCATTACGCAGGTCGTCATACCAAAGTAGGGAAATGGCACCCTTTCCGAAAACTGCTTCCCACCGAGCCAGGTATTTGCTGTACCGACTAGCATCAATAATCTCAGGAAACTTATTCGCCGCCTGCATAAAACTTTCAGTAACAAGGCCACGCCTTCTCAAATGCCGGTAGTGTGAAATACTTCGCTCAATAGGATCGCGGATGATTACTACAAGACGTGGAGTCCCAAGTACAGCCTTTATACGTTTCGTTGCCTCCTCATTGTGAAAGTAGCTTGGGGCAACCTCGACAATACGCCTGTGTTTTTGGGGATCGAAGTGCCGAAAATGTGCACTATACCAATCTAGCCCTTTCTCAAAGCGCTGATCGAAAAAGAAGGTTTCCTTTACACCCAAAGGCAAACAGACGTCTCCACGTGCTTTTAAATACTCGTAAACCCAAGTTGTCCCAGTCCTCATAGGACCAATAATCAACGCATCCGGTAACTTTACCATCTCACCTCCTATGTTAGCGGTGCAGGCCCAATTTTCACAACAGTCCCTTCTTTTGGAGAAGTTCACGATATAGTTCCTCCCAACGATCGATGATTCGCTCTATGGAAAACTTCTTTTCTATATATTGGCGGGCTCTCTCCCCCATGTGCCCTCTTACATCACGAGGCAATGTCATTAACCTAAGCATAGCCTGAGCCAGGGCTTCAGAATCTTTGGGGGGTACCAAGAATCCGGTAACCCCATCTAGCACGACTTCACGGTTCCCACCGACATCGGTGGCCACAATGGGAAGGCCAGTGGCTGAGGCCTCAAGAAGCACCATGGGCATCCCCTCCCAGGAAGAGGACATAGCGTAGGCATCGGCGGCGTTCATAAGCCGAGGTATATCCCGGCGGATGCCCAAAAACTTAACGTGTCGCTCTATACCCAACCCCTGAGCCATGTTTTCCATGCTTTCCCGCAAAGGTCCATCACCAGCGATCAAAAGCAAGGTCTTTGGGTTCTCACGGACCACCTGGGCAAATGCCCGAAGCATATTGGGATAATCCTTCTGAGGGTAGAACCGCCCTACAGCGAGCCACACAAAGAAGTCTCCTAGCCCTAACTCCTTCCGAAGCGCAATGTAGGCCTCTGGATCGGGCATGAAGCGCTCAGTATCCACCCCATTTGGGATATAGCGGATCTTGTGGCGTGGTACCGCTCCTACCCGCACGTAGCGCTCGAGCCCGGCTTGGCTCACCTGGGTAGTGAGGTCGCAGAGTGGATCCGTCAATCGATAGAAGATTTCACGGAGTCGACCACCTTCATTAATGCTGTGGGCCGTACAAATCAACACTGGAATCGGTACCAGTAGCCGTACTATCCGCGCCAGAAGATTGGCATGCACCATATGACTGTGTACAACGCAAGGCCGCCATGTCCGAATAAGCTGCGCTAGCTTGAGGATTGGCCGCGGATCCGGTAGTTTTCGGCGAATACCTAGAGAGAAAACGCGGATACCGGCCGTTTCCAATTCATTCACATAGGCCCTTGGGGGCGTAAGTGAAACTACTCTCACCTCCCAGCCCCGGGTTTTCAACCTCATGACCAGTTGCACTAGCTGAGTCGGCGCTCCTCCGTAAGCGAGACTCGTGGTAAGAAAAAGCACCTTCATGGCGATTCTCCAAGCAAAGGACTGTAAAGACATGTGTTTCTTACTTTGGCAGAGTAAGCGGCAGCAAATGCTAACATTAGCCAGCTAACTTTCCTCCATTCAAAGTTTAACGAAAGAAAACTAATAATAAGCACTATTATAATTGTCAGCCATAACCGCCGTTCATAACCTGGCAACCTTAACACACCGACGAAAGGGAGCGTCATAAAAGCCAGCCATAGAATTAAACTGGGAATACCCCCTTCTACAGCGACGGAGAGGAACACATTATGCGGTGCCCACGCTTTTCCCAAGATCGGTTCAACAGCTTGACGAAACGTCCCTGCACCTACACCTAAAATGGGGTGAGCGGCTAACACTTGGGATCCCGCCGCCCAAATATTCAGCCGTTTGTTGAGTGTGCCCCCATGAATTTCAGACACAATTGTCGCAATCCTTGCAAGGCTTGTCTGTGGAACCCAAGTTAAGATTATCCCCGCTATTGCTGCAAGCAAGAGCGACCCCGCCAGACGCCACTTTCCTTTCGCAACATGGAAGGAATAAAGCACGAACAGGAGAGCTATTGCCAATCCTAGTGCACCTGAACGAGAAGCTGTGAGTAACACAGCAATAGAAGCGATAAGGATGTAGAGGAAATTAACAAGTTTAAGTGCTCTGGCTGTTGATTTGAAGCTGAGGAATGCCGCAAATGGGATGGCTAAGTTCAAGTAGAAGCTCAGATCGTTAGGATCGAATCCCGTCGCTGCGAAACGCTGATAAACCACTTCCGCGCCATGCATATATGCTTGAATAGTCGCTAATGCAGCCACCCAAGCTCCCAAGACATAGGCCTGAAATAAACTAGGAAGGAACTCTACGGTCCCATAATGGTAAATCAGGCATGCCATGAGCCAAAGTCCAGTATAGGTAAACATTCTTCTAAGTGATTGCTCCGGCTCTATGCTCCAAAGAAGACTTGTCCAGCCCCAAACAATGAATAGCAAACCTGCTAGCAGAAAGAGATGATATCGCAGTTTGCCCTTAAACAGTACACTGAAGAGACCGATAGCTCCCGTGGTGAGACCCCAAAGTTTCGCTCCCGTTCCCAAACCTGGTATAATTATAAAGTTTTCCCACGGTACCAAAAAGACAAAGACCCAAAGCATAGTCCTGACCAAGTAATTCATGTTCCCACCTCAAGAGTCCGGAGATAAAGCTCGAGTGCATGAGAGAGTGTGTAGGAGCTAATATCGATGTGCAGGCGGGATGGATTTTCTAGCAAGCAGAGGATCGCGCGTGCTAAGGCGTTTGCGTCTCCGACTGGAACGAGAAATTCTTTATGTCCCTGTAAGATCTCCGCCGGACCACTGGGGCAGTTAGTTGAAACCACGAGGGTTCCAAGTGCGAGAGCTTCGATAAGAACAGTTGGCAAACCTTCCCACCGTGATGACAACACAAACACCGCTGCCCGCTTCATGTAGTTGTAGGGATTGTCCACAAACCCCGGCAGGGCAGCTTCTCCTTCCAGGCCCAGTTCATGCACCAAGGCCTCGAGCTTAGGACGGTCTTTCCCCTCACCGAGGATCATAAGACGTGCCGGACGCTTTTTTCGCACCAGCGCGAAAGCGCGAATGAGGGTAGAGAAATCCTTGGCTGGAGTAAGCCTCCCTGCCCCAAGAATTACTGGCGGCTCACCGGGCTGAAACCACGGATGATCTAACGGCTCTTCGGCTTTGGCAAAAAGCTCCGGCGTCACGACGGGATTGTAGATAACCTTTATTTTTTCTGCCGGCAGTCCGCTTCGGATCGCCAAATCATCGGCCACTCCGCGGGACACAGCCACCACTGCGTCAGCACGGGGATAGAAACGTTTGATCAGAACGGGCATAAACCTCGCCCGCACTAAGGTGGCGTTTTCGGTAGACTGACCTAAAGTGGTATGCTCTGTAACTACAAGGTGCGTTTCAACATCAGCCAGTGACCTTGCCCAGATGGCCACAATGTTCGCATGGCTCATAGCAGAAAGCATAGCACATGGTCGTTCCTGACGGAGGTAACGCACAAGGCCGGGAAGACTATAAAGCACCCGCCGAGCGCCCAAGTCTACCACTCGCACCTCCTGAGGCACCTGTGAGATATAGGGTCCCTCGGCCTTGGCAAGCACAAGATCAACCTTGAGGCCCCGTTCAGCGAAGCCCCGGGCTAGGTTCACCATCACCCGTTCTGCACCCCCGCCGCGGAGTGAAGGGAGGAATAAAGCGATTTTCGTTATACTTTTCAGTGCCCCTTGGTCACCCATTGCCCTCAACCTTCAACCATGCAGAAAAATCCCTGTTGAGGAGGGAAGAGAGCAGCAGAATATCCTCCCGGAAATATTGGGTTATCTCGGCTCGCAATTCTGGTGGCATGGGCGGTCGCGGACGATACCGCAAGTTGATCATGTCCACCTTTGTCAAAATTCCGGTGCCCCAGATTGACGGTATGCCCAATGTAGTTTTCACAACACGAGAAACCTTGCCCGCGGTAAGGACCGCTTTCCGCAGCCAGGGCCAGCGGCGTTCCTTAGCCGGATTGTACACGGGGAATTCAGTACGACCATCATCCGGAACCCCGAGAAAATCCAGCACCTTGAGATATTCGCGGCGCGGATTCTCCTTCACATCGTCGAGCACCAAAATGAGGACACGATCCCTGGGGACGGTTTTAAACAGTCGCTCAAGCTGCTCTCCTAATTTGCACACTGATTTATAGTCAAGTAGTTTCGGTTCGCGACACCAGCGTGTGACCTCTTGTCCTTTTGCTCTCTTCTCTGAAAGACGCCAAGCCTGAGCGAAATCATCAATGTGTTCGTTTCCTGCAACAACTTGTTGCTCATGAAGAGAATAAGCCATATCCACAGGGTTTCTCACCATGACTATGTATCTCGCTCCGGGGAATACTTTTTCAATGCGAGGCACAGCTTCTTTAGAAAAGAGGTAAAAAACGGAGGCTTCCCCTATGGCCGTATGCTGCTTAGTTGCCTTGCTGAAAAGTAGCAAATAATCATGGAAACTAGCAACATTAATATACTTGAGATCTGTGTTGAAGAAATGAGGCTCCTTTGCAGGCGACATGTATATATTCGGATGCTCTGAAAGCCACGCTGCCAGGGACGTGGTACCACATTTCGGTGCGCCGATGATGAAGAAGTTTGGCTTTTTCATGTTCTCTTCCTTCGAGGACTTCCAAAGGCGATGGAGCATATTCCAATTCTTTTGTATACCCACCATGCCAAGAGAATATTCCATATAGCTAAGCTTATAGCACTTGCGGCTGCGGCCCCGTTAATATTCCAAAGGGGAATAAGGGCAGCATTAAGTATTATGTTGGCCAGCGCGGCAATCCCAACGCCTCTTGCAGTGTCCCGCTCATGGCCGGTCATGTTGAGCAGAAGGGCAACCGAACCCATTCCGACATTCACAAGTTGTCCAGCGCTTAGGATCGCAAGGGCGGTGTTCCCACCGGTAAAATCTTTGCCGAAAATCAAAAGCACCCAACGACCGAAAAGTATCATCCCAAGGGCAATAGGCAGGGAGCCAAGAAGAGCCGCCCAGGCACTCTTTGTGATAAGGCGCTGCAAGCGCTCTTTCTCTCCCCGAGCATAGAGCTCGGCGACCACAGGTGCCAGCGGCATGTTGACAGCTATGAGAACAAAACTGACAAGTGCCGCCCCCTTTATTGCAACATCGAAAATACCAACCGCCTCAGACCCTAGCATGCTTCCTACCATAACGGTTGATATCCGCTGGTTAATTATCCCCGCTGCCCCGACAAAGAGTAAAGGGAGGGAGCTCTTGAGCCACTTCCTCTGGTGATAAAGCGGCCGGACACTGGTTACAGGTTTGGGTGAATGCTTTCTCAGGAAAAAAAGCGCAACCAAAACTGCTATCAGTCCTGCAAGAACCCGGAGCCCTACCGCCGAAGTTCCATCTACGCCAATGGTGAAATAGACCCCACAAGTTAGAATAAGAAAAACCCCTGGAAGGATAAGGAATTGCGGCACCTGAGCCTCCACCACGTACCCTAAACCTTGAAGCCCTCCCTGACGTAGGAGCAGAAATGAAAGCAATGGAACCAAGGCCATGGCAATCCAAAGGGCCAACCTCACTTCAGGGTCAAATTTCCCACGCAGGAACCAAACAATCAGAGCGAAGAGGGCGGCGAGACCGATGGAAGTAGCCAACACCACCCGGTCGGACCAACGGAGGATCCCCCGAAGGGAGCGCCAATCTTCGAGCGTCTTGTATTTTGCCACTTCGCGTACAAGGAGCGTATTGAGCCCCATCACCGCCGGTACGGAAAGGAGCGATGCCCAGGAGATGGCGTAGGCGTAGACACCATACTCTTTGGCTCCCAATAGTCGGGCAAGGAGGAGGCTTGTCCCGAAGGCTAAAACGGTATTCAGGACTTTGAGGACAAAGGTCCCAACAGTCCCCCGCACCATGTGGGCCCTAAGGGTTCCCTGACCCCCTTTGCCAAGCAGAGTTGCTATAGCTTCTTTGACGATATTCATTACATACACTCAAGTGTCTTCTAGTCGTGGCAATGCCATTCCGAAACCCGCTGTGTGGCGCATTTCACTGTTGGTACACGTACTCAACTTCAAATTTGGGACTTTTAGCATGTCCTCCACAGTTTTGCTTGGTGTCGATATCTTGAGGAGCATGCTCACGGCGATCCATGGACCCCTTGGTTCGTTGGCTAGCCCAAGCAGCTCTTCGGATCCATCAAGATATGTCCAAGGGTTTTCCATAGCTCCCTCATGGGATAATTGCCTTTGCCCACTGCCGATTCACACGGTACCAATCCACGACCAGTTTCAAACCCTCCTCAAGAGGCATTCTCGGCTCCCAGCCCAAAAGGGTACGGGCCTTGGAGATGTCGGCGCAGGTGGCGGGGACGTCGGCGGGATGCTTGGGCTTATAGACGATCTTTGCCTTCTTTCCCACCAGCTCCTCGATGATGGCGATCACGCGGTTGAGGGGAACGGGGTGGTCGGAGCCGAGGTTGATTATCTCGTAAATGGGTGAGGAGTGAGGGGTGAGGGGTGAGGTGAGGAGGAGATTGAGGGCGGAGAGGGTGCCGCGGGCGATGTCATCTACGTAGGTGAAGTCGCGCTCCTGAGCGCCATCGCCGTAGACGATCACCGGCTCGCCCTCCGCGATCCAACGGATGAACCGGAAAATGCTCATATCAGGCCTTCCAGCGGGGCCGTAGACGGTGAAATAACGGAGCACTATGATATCGAGCCCATAGAGGCAGTGGTAGGCATAGCAGAGGGCTTCAGCGGCCTTCTTGGAGGCGGCATAGGGGGACAAGGGACGGTCCGTCGGCTGATCCTCCCGGAATGGGCGCTCGCCCTTGCCGTAGATGCTGGAGGTGGAGGCCAGGATGAACTTGTGCACCCCGAATTCCTTGCAGAGCTCAAGGAGGTTGAGGGTGCCGATGACGTTGGTCTCGTAGTAGGCCCAGGGGTCCTCCACCGATTGGCGCACCCCGGCACGGGCGGCGAGGTTGATGACTGCGGTGAAGGGTGGTTGGTTTGTGGCGGGTGGTGAGTGGTTGGTGGTGGGTGAGTGTGAGAATAGGGATTCGAGGGCGGGCCGATCGGTGATGTCGAGGCGGTGGAAGGCGAAATCGGGATGTTTCAGGAGCCGGTTGAGGCGCCATTCCTTGAGGCGGACGTCGTAGGCGTCGTTGAGGTTGTCGATCCCGACTACGGTATGGCCTTGCTCGAGCAGGAGTTCGCTCACCTTCCAGCCGATGAAGCCCGCGCAGCCGGTGACAAGGATTGGGTGGGTGGTGGGTGGTTGGTGGTGAGTAGTGGGTGGTGAATGGTGGGTGGTGCGAGTCATCGGCGAGCCTCCTGGTAGCGAATGAAGGTGGAAATACGCTTTATTAGCTGTCCCAGGGATTCGCGTAGCAGATTGGAATCAGCTTGGGTAAGATAACTGCGCTCGGTCGCGATTTGCAAGAGTGTATCAAGCTCATAAGCGGAACCCAGCGCGTTTTGGGCGAAACGCGAAATTTCTTCCTTAGGCCAATTCCGTGTCACCCGATAGATCTCTCGCACCCCCATCATCCCATCCTGCCATATCTCGAGGTTCCTGACCGCATCGGAGCCACTGACCTTGCCCTTATGTTCGCTCAGCAGCTATTCACCGCCCACTACTAACCATGCACCACTTACTGCCTCCCCACGCCCAGGTATATGAATCCTGCCTCGCGGGCCTCCGCGGGATCGAGGAGGTTCCGGCCATCGAGGAGGACCGGTGTGCGCATCGTCTTGGCTAATTTGCGGAGGTCGAGCTGGCGATACTCCGGCCAAGCGGTGGCTAGGACCAGGGCATCGGCCCCGTTGGCGAGTTCATACGGGTCTTCGATGAATTCCACTTCGGCATTTCTTAAGGCCTTGCGCGCATTGGCCATGGCCACAGGATCGTGAGCCCGCACGTGGGCCTCCCGCTCCAGAAGGAGGCGGATTATGTCCAAGGAAGGCGATTCCCGTACATCATCGGTTCCGGGTTTGAACGCCAAACCCAAGACGCCGATCACCCGGCCGCGTACGCCTTTCAGGGTCTCCTGAAGCTTCTCCACCGCGCGCTCGCGTTGGAGGGTATTCACCTCCCGGGCGGCCTCCACTAACCGCAAGGGGTAAGAGAGTTCCCTTCCCATGGCGATGAGGGCAGCTGTATCCTTGGGGAAACAACTCCCGCCCCAACCCAGGCCGGCTTCCAAGAACCTGGGACCAATACGGGGATCGAGTCCGATCCCCCGGGCCACTTCGGTTACATCGGCGCCCACCTTCTCACAAAGCCCGGCGATCTCGTTGATGAAGCTTATCTTCATGGCCAGAAACGCGTTGGCGGCGTACTTGATCATCTCAGCGCTCACGGGATCGGTGGTGATCAAAGGAGGAAGATCATAGCCCTCGGGCCGAGGGAGGAACGGCGGAGGATCGAAAGTCTGTTCTAATATTGGACGATAAAGTCGCCGCAAGATCTCGACGCTCCCCGGATCCTCGGCACCGACCACAATCCGATCAGGATAGAACATGTTTCGGAGGGCCGTTCCCTCGCTTAGGAACTCCGGATTTGAGGCCACCCGCACCATGATTTCGCCCTTGAGACCACGGCTTGCAAGGACCTGGTCCACCACGTGAACCACCCGGCGATTGGTGCCTATAGGGACAGTGGACTTGATCACGAGCACATAGTTACGGCCGGGCTGAAGCCCCTGGGCGACCTCCCGGGCTGCTTCCTCCACGTAGCGGTTATCCGCCTGACCGGTGGGCTTGCTCGGCGTGCCCACGGCGATCATGATCACATCAGCATCGGCAACTGAGGCAGACGTATCAGATGTAAAGCCTATCCTGTTCCAGACCGTGCCGAGAAGTTCCTCCAAGCCCGGCTCATGGATCGGGCTTTTCCGCCGCTGCAGCAGCTCGAGCTTCGCGGGATCTATGTCCACACAGGTAACCAGATGCCCGATATAAGCCAGGCATACACCGGTGGTGAGCCCCACATACCCCGTGCCGATGATGGCCACCTTCAACGGCTGAAAGCTTCCCTCACTCATCTCACCATAATACAGTGTAAACCGCCGCGCCCCACAAGCCTAAATGCCCCGGGATCCAGGCCCAAAGGTCTGCTGGTACGCACCGGGGAGGTGGTTTGTGGACTTAAGGCTTCGCCAACAGATCTTCGGGGGTCTTGCGCCCCAGTTCCGTGCGGTCGAAGTCGCTGTCGAAACTGACGATCGTTAGACCGTAGCGCGGCAACCGCGTATTGGTAGGCGTCATCGAAATTAAGGCCGAACCGTCGGGCGATCTGGACTGTACTGTTTCACAAAGGTGTTGACAGGTCAACCCGGGTGGAAGGATTGAGGGTCACCGGGACA
>SESX01000061.1 GCA_004367365.1 Candidatus Acetocimmeria pyornia | reverse complement strand
ACTTCTTGATCCAGTGTCCTTCTCGAGCCTTCCGCAAGCAGAAAGCAGCATCTACCGTTGGCATCCACACGATCTTTGCCCCGGTCTTAATCGCAGACAAAAGACTACGCGGGTACAGACCCCCTACAGTATGGTTTAGGGTAATACCTCCGATGACTTCTATGTTAGGTACCACTTCCATCGTGAGCTTAGCCTTTTGGACAGACTGTGTAAGATGATCCTTCAGGACCAATCCCGCCATCCCGCTGGCGGCAGCTTGTCGTGCAAGGCCAATGCTGGATGAATACCTGGGACCATCATCCGGCCCAATATGAATGTGCATATCGATGGCACCTTTTAGGAAGCTCCCCAACGCTTATCCCCCCAAGAAGCTGATGACTATTTGATTAACCCTTCTTCTTTAAAGAATCTCTCAGCGCCAGGATGCAGTTCAATGGGTACTTCTATAGCTGTCTGCAGACTTACCTTTTTCGCTGAGACATGGTACTCACCAAGTTCCTCTAGATGCGTAAATATAGCCTTGGTAATTTCGTAGGCAGTCTCCTCGTCCATATCGGCACTGACAATTAATACATTCCTGACACCAATTACCGTTGAATCTTTCTCCATCTTGTAGGTCTCTGCAGGCACAACCACCCGTGAATAATAAGGATACTTTTCGAAGAAGGCAGGTAGTTTATTCTCATCAAGCTCAACAAAACGGATCTTTTCGGTCGCAGATAACTCCAGAACTGCAGAAGTAGGGAATCCGGCTGCAGCAGCCGACACATCGACCTTCCCGTCCTTCAAAGCCATCATTCCGTCCATGTATGACACGTAGCTTTTCTGGAGATCGTCAAGCGTCATATCGTACATGGATAGGACGTTCTTGAGCATCGTGATTGTCCCACCGCCCGCAGGTCCAACGGCAGCCCTTTTACCCTTCATGTCAGCGATGGTCTTAACATCAGAACCTTCCAGGGTTACTATGTGCAGAATAGTCGGGTGTAAAGCTCCAAGGGCACGGATGTTATATTTCTTATCAAAAGGAGCCATTCCGTTTAAAGCGAAATAGGACAGGTGAGAATTGGTGATACCCAAGTCAACCTCATTGTTGCCGACTAACCTGGGGTTCTCAGCGGCTCCGCCGGTCACTTCCGCCGTCATTTGGATGCCGTCAACATACTTGCTGACCAGTTCGGCTACCCCTGTACCGATTGGGTAGTAGGCACCACCCATGCTTGCCGTTCCAATGGTCATTTGTTTTGGTTGATCCGGAGTCCCTTGACTGGTTTCCTGACTTCCACATCCCGATAGCACAAATACAGAACCAAGAACCATAATCAGAACTACAAGGGAAAACTTTTTCAAAAAAAACAAAACTAATCTCCTCCTCTTAAATATTTAACCATTGTTGAGCGAATCGTCTGGTTGGTGAGAACTACTCGGATCCTATCCCAACTCTCCTCGTTCTGCGTACTCAACCAAGATATCGCCGGTTCGTCTCTTGTGTTCGCGCACGATTTGTTCTACCTGCTGGCCATCACCTGCCTCAATCGCATCCAGAATTGCCTCATGTTCCTTGACTGACTCTAGAGGCCGCCGTTGATCAAAGGTAAACACGGCCCTTGACCTTTCTGACTCATCCCAGAGATCAAAGATCAACTTCTGCAGGCGTGGAAAGGGGCTCAGCTCGTATATCTTGCGGTGAAACTCACGGTTGAGAATCCCAACAGACTGGGCATCTCCTTGAAGGGCATAGTCCTTCATCTTTTCCGTTAGCTCACGCAACTCCAACAAAACCTCGCTGCTAATATTGGGAGCTGCAAGTCTCGTGGCATAGCCTTCAAGGACACTCCGAATGGCAAAGATCTCCCTTATGTCGTGGGGGCACAGGCCCACAACCTCTGCCCCACTGTGAGGAGTTACCTTCACCAAGCGTTCCGCCTCAAGTCTCCGGAGTGCCTCCCGCACTGGGAGTTCTGAAACACCCAGTTCCTCAGCGATGGCCCTAAGTACCAGCCTGGAGCCTGGTTTGAGGTGACCGCTGATAATGTTTTCCCTAAGAATCCGATAGACCATCTCGCGTTTGGTTACATACCGGTTCTCCACGTTCTTCGTGTTGAGACTTGTCATGAACTACCTCCAATCTCAGAGCTGTCCCGACGACACTTTTTTCCCACGCCCGCCTTAAATTATCCCCAGCAATAACATCAGCTCTTCTCTCTCTGCAGAAAAACAAAAAGACCAAAGCAACTGATATTTGATATTTGATATGTGATATGATTGTCTATAAAAAGGTTTGACACCAACCGGAAAATTCCTGCTCTGCCTGTTTTATTTTCTGAATGTTTTTCTTCGTCCGAGTCAAAACCCTCGGTTCCCATCTCCATGTTTTGGACCCGGCGCTCGTTCGCCCAGCAACGGGTCGAACCCGTAAACTTTCCTCAGTTGGGCGTTCCTGCGCAACTCGCGCCGCAGACACAACAGGCCTCCAGCCAGACTGTCAACCGGTGGGGACTGAATCAGGATCAGGCGGGGTGTTATGTTATTTGGTAGACCGAGCATGTGTCTGAGGGGTTCTTTACGATACTATTCTGTTTTCCCAAGCAGAGTTTGACCCGTATTCAGCAACCGGTAAATTTTCACAGCGACATGGAATGACAGGTAATCTTCGGCATCCGCAAGTGATTTACCGGTTAAACCCTCGATCCGCTCCAGGCGGTAACGAAGTGTGTTGTAGTGAATAAACAGGTTCTTGGCCGTCTCCTTCAAGTTTCCGTTCGTCTGCAGGTAAGTCTCAAGAGTTATCAGCAAGTTTGAATCATGCTCCTGGTCGTATTGAACCAGGGGCCCAATCGTTTCCTCGCAGAAAATCTCCAGCTCCTTCTTATCCTTAAACGTTGCAAGAATCCGGTACACACCAAGGTCATCGTAGTGTATAACCTCTCCCCCTGTACCAAGGGAGTTAACAATCTGCAATGCCTGCCTCGCCTCCCGGTACGCCTTCTTCCACTTCACCGGCTCTGAATAATACCTGCCGATCCCAATGGAAATGGAGACCCCGTCAACCTCCTTTTGAATATGGTCGACGATCCGCTGGGCCATTTCCTTGGCTCGCTGCTTTACTTCATTCTCCCCCCACGACGAGCGTACAGGCATAAAGATGACGATACCGTCAGATTTGTCGGTAATGATGGCGTCGGGGTAGGTGGTCGTAACTACCCGCTCTATAATGGACAAGAGCCGATTCTTCAGACGCCAAAAGCTGTCCTCCATAAACCCTTCACTGGAATAGTAGGATTCTTGGTTATCAATGTTTGCCAAGAGCAGGACATAGGGTTTGGTGAGATCCCATCCGTAAAGGCGTCCCCTTTCTACAATAGCCTCCATGGATTCCAGGTATCCTCCGAGGAGATTATTGAGAAAATCGTTGCGGAAGCGACATTCCACTTCCTTTACGGCTTCCTCTTTCATAAACTGCAACGCCGTTACCGTGGCAGCGTGATTGAGGATGATCTGATGGTCAGGAGCAACCTCATGACTGATTTCCCAAGCACAAAGATAACCCAAGTTTCTTCCCTCAACAATAATCGGGTGGACGAAATGTTCGACCATCATCTCCCCAACCCGCATCCGCCTCCAAGTAGGCTGCCTCAAGAGCCACGGAAGGCTATTGTTCTCGGCCAGTGCTGAAACTCCCCTTTCGAAGTCACCTGGCTTCATCCCCAAGTTGCCAATCATATCGGGCCGACAGGATGTCGCGAGAAGTTCTGATTCAAGATTATGAATCGTTACAGGGGTCTTCAATAACTCCGCCAGAGTGTCGGCAATCTCCTGCAGACCGCCGCCCTGAAGCACGATTTCTGTAAAACGCCGGTTGATTTCCTCCGAACGTTTTAGCTGCTCTGCACGATGTTCCAGGATTTCCGTTAGAAGTTCAATAATGATATCATTAAAGGACACATGGGCTGGAAGCTCCAAGAGCGGGAAGTTGCACTGGTCGGCAGCCTCGATCATTGCGTCCGGCACCTGGTCTATATACCGAGATGGTTTAATCGCCAGTCCTGACAACCCCTGCTTTGCTAGCCGTGGCACAAGGGTCTCCTGGGCCCGGGGATCGTCTTTGATGGGGTAGACCGTTGTAAGGAGCAGATCCCCCTCCCGAACCCACCGTTCGATGTCGGGAACTTCCATCACACTGACAGAACGGATCGGATTCTCTAGACCGGCGTATCCAGCGAGGACCCGGGTTCCCCGAAGACTATTTAGCGTCAAGGCCTTGAAAACCGTCACGCTCATGGCGGTTTGCCCCCGCACCTCTTAATGATTGCCTACTAAGTGCATATAGCATATACACCTGATGTATTTATTCGCCAAGTAACCCGCAGAGACCTGCTGCACGGCTGTCCAGGAACGGCTGGCCCAGGGCATGACCATTCATCTCCTACCAGGGTTCCTGACCTCACCGCAACCAACCCCTCGTTGTTAAGTCCTTTACCACAGACGCTTGCTCAAGGAGCGCAGCGCCGCCATGAAACATTCCTTTCGAGCGCGAACAATACCGGCACCAATCTGGCCCACTCCGGGCTCACAGCGTTAAGGCCCCGAGCCTGGATTCGCCCGTGCAGTTCACCTATTACTTACTTCGGCCAGCATGAAGTGTACCCCCCGGCCAGATCCCGCCTGACCTCCCGTGAGGAGGGCGTCCCGGTCCCATTCGGTGGTGTGAACAACACAGAAGTAAGATAAGACCGCCCCAGTCCTTAAGAATTTCTAAGAACAGTAAGCACCTTTTCCGACGGAGCCACCCAGCCGAAAATTGCACCCTGCTGCTGGATCTGCCACAGTGCCGCCTTCTTGTCTGTAGGGTCAAAGGCTGCGGTACAGTCCTCGAGGACGAGACATTCGAAACCACGGTCCGAGGCCTCGCGGACTGTTGTGCTCACACAAACGTGAGTGGTTACGCCTGCCACAAAGAGCGCCTCGATTCCAGCATTGGTAAGAATCGCATGCAGTGCAGTAGCATAGAAGGCACCTTTACCGGGTTTGTCGATTACTGGTTCTCCCGCGCGGGGACTCAATTCAGGGATGATATCGTGTCCTTTTTCACCTCTGATCAGGATCCGCCCCATTGGGCCCTTGTCCCCGATGCCTGCCCCCTGTCTCTTGGTGCGTCTGAGCTTCGATGGTGAGCAATCCGAAAGATCCGGACGGTGCCCTTCACGCGTATGAATAACCATGATTCCCGCTTCCCGACAGGCCTCCAGTACACGCCTGGTAGGCTCAACGGGCTCACGAATTACAGACATGTCGTTGCCAAGAAGTTCGCCAAATCCGCCGGGTGACAGGAAATCGTTCTGCATATCGATAATGAGCAGTGCAGTCCTGTCCAGGTCACATGTAAACTCATACGGTTTGGCCTCTATGGCAACCATGCGTCCCATCTGCAAAATCCTCCTCACTTGGGAATCGGTTTAGAAATCTAGCAGGCAAATTTCCTTCCCATGTATTCAAGGTCAGTCTAACCCATTCTGGTGCGCAAGGTTTGCCTGTTACTGGTTAGTACCGCGCATGGCGGCATGGAGCACTAGTCACGGCTTTTCGGATTGAGTGCTCGGACTGTGCCGAACCCCTAACCTTCAATACTGCAGTGGTGAGCCTGTATCCTCCTTCTGGAGGTCACCCCGGGGGCCGTCGTCACACACGGGCCCCGATTTACTTTAAGTGCGAGTGAGATTTCGAGGCCCTGGAAGTGTGGTTGAAGGCGGTGGGGCACCGGGCCTCGCGGCGGAGGTTCTCAGGCCCCCCATTGGGCACTGAACACGGTAACGGACCTTGACAGAAGAATAACTGTGTTTTTTTGGGAGGAGGAGGAACTCCTACTGCGGTCGTGGTTAATCCCTAGAACTGTTTTGGGATGAACTCAGTGGGGCGGATGGTCTTTTTTCGACCGAAGACCCGTAGTGGTGCCGCTTTGGTTGTAGCCAAGGGCTTTTTCTACTAGGCAAGCCTGCTTGAGACCAATCGGGTGGCAAGGGTGGAAAGGGACCTGGAGCCGGCCTTCGCTCCTGCCCCGGAGAACTGAGGATATTCAGGCGGGTCCAGTGAGATGATGGAAAAGGTCTGCGCACCCTGGGAAAGACTATGGCCACGTGCCAGCACAAGCAGAACGATGACCAAGGTCATGGCCGGTTGGTCCAGGACCCTCATAGGCTCATCTTCAAGGGTGCAAGAGAGGCGACCGGGACCGGTCCAGCCGCCTCCTCGTTATCTTCCACTGGGTACGAGAGGTTAACCGGTTACCTTTTCACCGGCACCAAGATCTTTTTGCTCTTTAACGCTCATAAAGTGGATTACAAAGAACAGGACGGACAGGGCAGCATAACCGATGGCCTGTTCTACAGCAGCGCCAACACCAATAGCATCGGCATGAATAAATCCGAAGAAAGCAAATACAGCCCCAGCCAAAGCATAAATAGCGGCATGCTTAAACTTGTGGTCAATAACATAGGCCGCCACCGCGGCAATGACCAGGCTGGTGATAATGGCACCACTTGAAAGGATCTTCATACCGTTGTAGAGAACACTGGCATTTTCTAGGGCTTCCATACCAACCTCCCAGGCGTTGGTCCCTGCGGCGTTTAGGGCATTATCTACTAGATTTTTACCCCACATGGCCACCCAGGGGATGATGGCAAGAATAATGGCAGGGGCATGCTGTTTAGGAGTAGACTGGAAGGCCTGCGCCCCCATAACCAAACCGATGTAGAGAAGAATCGGGAGCACGGCAACCAGGGGCACAACTGTAAGTAGTATCGGAACAATGCCCAGCACACAAACCAAGAGCGAAGCGACACCAGTGGCTACCGAGTAACCAGCTCGGGCGCCTACGTTCTTCCAGCCAGGATGGCCGATGTACACTGTGGTGGGGAAAGGGCTCCCCAGCAGGGCACCAAAAAGAGTGCCAACACCATCAACAACCATACACTCCCGGGTGTTGTAGTTGTCACCGGCAGCAGCAGCGCTTTCAATGTTGTTAAGGGTAGAAATAGCGTTACCAACACCTAAAGGCAGCGCGATGGCCAGGAAAGGAGTAATACCTTTTAAGCCCTCAATGATATCCCCAAAACGGAACATGGGTAAGGTTGCAGACATGTTGGAAACAGCATTAGTGAACCCTTCCGGGCGCATGTATCCCGTTGCCCAACCAAGAATTACGCCAGCGACGATAATGACCAAACCATGGGGAATGTTGCCAGGCAATTGCCTGTTAGCCATCCAACCGAGCATAACCAAAGCTAGGCTCACAAAGGCAATGTAGGGAACTTCCCAGGTTTGAAAAGAAGGTGTCATGGCAATCAGGGTTATTGACAACCCAGCCAAAACTCCCAGCATAGCAGCCCTGGGTGTATGCTTGCGCACAAAAGGCCCGACAGCAAAACCGATGATTTCAATAAATGCTTCAATGACAGCCCAGGCAATACCCACCTGCCAGGCCAGGACAGGGTCACCTGTCTGCCAAAATACTGGACCAATAATCAGGAAGGTAACGACGAACATGTGCCCTACCGATGGTCCATAGGGAAGGGCGGTAACATCACTCCTCTTCTCCTTAAGGGCCAGCCGCCGAGCGGCAAAACCATAATAAACGTTCCCAATAATCAGCGAAACACCCACTGCCGGCATTACCTGGCCATAGACGATATTTGCAGGAATGCCAACGGCATAAAGGAGAAGTCCGGACATCACCATCAGGTTGGTGATAATGTTGGTAAACAAGCCGAAGAAGCCATTCCAGTCACCCCGGGTCCACCAAGAGAAATAGGCCTGTTCTTTCATAGCTGTCATACCTCCTCTTGATACTTTAGCTCAAATACTTGACATCTTTACTGAATACATCTTTGATAACAAGGACTTGGTCTTAATCAAGAATGGTCAAGCTGTCAAGTATTGAAGCCTAGATGGATTGATACATTGCCTTTAGGGCAGCAACAAAGCACTCCATGGGAATTTCTGTGATTCCCGCCCCTACGATCCCATAACCTGGTTGACGGTGAGCGATACCAGTATTGATTTTTGGAAGAATCCCCGTATCCACCACCTTGCGGATGTCAATACCGGTAGGGGTACCCAAAAAATCTAAAGTAGGAATCGTGTAAGCTTTGTTTTCTGCGATAGTTATGTCAGCCATGGTCTTGGTGAACCCGATGGCTTCGGCCACAGTACCACCGACAAGTTTTACCATGGCCGGGGCTGCCGCCATGGCAAAGGCCCCGATACCGCAGGTTTCAGTGATGGTACTGTCCCCCATGTCAGGGTTAGCATCTTTCTCAGTAAAGGGTGGAAACATCAAACCACGAATAGGGGGGGCAGGAGCAGTAAACCACTTTTCCCCCAGGCCGCTGACCCGAATACCCACTTTTACGCCGTTTCGGGCCATGGCTGTTACCATGGTACTCATGGGAACTCCGTGCCCAGAATCCATGGTGGCCTTACAGGCAGCCATGGAGAAATTTAGGAAAAACCAGTCATTGTGCAGCATATAGTCAGCTAGCTCGGCCAGTTGTTCTCGAGGCAAATCAAGGCGAGCCAGGGTAGGCATCATTTCCCTCAACAGCAGCGATGTTGAAGCAACGTGCCGGTTATGGCATTCATCCCCCATCTGCAAGGCTCGGGCGGTAATAGCCTTGAGGTCGATACCACCCATTTCGCGGACAGCTTTTCCTAACATCGGCCCCATTACGTCCCGCTGCCAGATCAAGATATCCTGCACATCTTGGTCAAAAGCACCAAAACTTAAAGCCTTCCGGTTTTTTTCGCTGTTAAAATTACTGTACGCCAGGTTGCCGTCGGTCTTGTTTTCCACAACAATCACAGGCATCGAGGCGGTAATTACTCCAGACATGGGACCAACAGCATTGAAATGGTGACAGGGAGAAAACTTAAGGGTTCCTGATGCCGCCAAGGCCACGGCTTCATCCTTGTCTTTGGCCCGGCCTTCGAAGATCAAAGCACCTATCACGGCTCCCTTCATGGGGCCGCACATATCCTCCCAGGTCACTGGCGGACCGGCATGAAGGACAGTGTCTGGCGTAAACCCGGGGATTACATCCAGGGCCGGCCCAACATCTATCCATACCGGTTGGGCTGCTAGCACTTTTTCTACCGCTTTTTCGTTGGCCTTACCGATCTCATCATGGTACTCTTCCAAGGCCAGGAGAATGTTGATCAGTTCCGCATCCCCTTGGGCCGGAGGCCGCCAGTCCACCTGGACGCTGTCGGAACCTGCAGCTTTGACACTATCGCCAAAGGTATCTACGCCGACATTTACTACTTTCGGTCTTGAGTTAATAAGCTTTTTTGTCACCAGCATCACTCCTTTCAAAAGAAATACGAGTTATTTCCCCGGCAACCTGGGCTGCGAAAACATTGGTGGGGAAAACAAGAACACCAGCTTCTTTCAACAAGGCTTCCTGAACTGAAAGGATTTGGGGGTCTTTTTCAGTTCCGCAAACCGATGCAACAACCGTTACCCCTTCGCCATATTGGGACCGGGCCTCCTTGACAGCCTCTGCCAAGGCTCCTGCAGGATTGGGATGACACCCGTGGCCTAAAACCACATCACACAGTATGACAGCAACTTCGGGATCAGCCCATTCTGCCAGTAAACGCTCGGCCCTGTAGTAGGGATCAATCATGGGATGAGGACGGCCTTGAGTAAAATAATCATCGCCCATGTCGATGACGGTGTGACCTGAACTCTTGTCAACATCTGCTGTTTTTAAAGCTGGGTCTGGATGGATATTGGAAGTAACCGGGCTGATATATTCATTAAGCTCCAGCAGTGCCTCAGCAGCCAAACTACCACCAGAAAACAACCCCCGCAAATACTTACGGCTGGCAGCTTTACCACCTGTTTCCTTAACTACTATATCCCCAACTCCGTCCCTGGGGAAGGAGATGATGTCACTACCAGGTTCTTTGCCAGCAGCTAGAGCTACAGCCATGGCTGCCCCCTGTTCCAGATTGGCGGCAGCATACTCTTGGCCGTCAACAAAACTCTTGTCTCCACCAAAAAAGATCACTACCACGGGCTTTGAGGACGCCTTCACTTTTTCAATGATCCTCTTTCGAGTCTGGGTTCCCGGAGGTTTGGAAATCAGGACAATTACTTTTGTCTGGTCATCATCTTCCAAGACATCCAAGGCCATACTTGTACTTATTCCCCCCACAGCGTCAGTAAGGTCCCGACCCCCCACGCCGATGGCATGAGATACCCCGGAGCCAAGGCGGTCAATTAAGACAGACAACTGCTGAATGCCCGTGCCAGAAGCACCCACAATTCCCACAGGTCCTGAAGCTACAACATTGGCAAAGCCTAGGGGAACTCCTCCTATGATTGAGGTTCCGCAGTCAGGTCCCATAACCAGCAAGCCCAAACGTTGGCCCAGTTTTTTTAGCCTGATTTCCTGCTCAATAGGTACATTGTCACTAAATAAATGAACATTCATTCCCGCTCTAAGAGCTTTAAATGCTTCATAGGAAGCATATTCGCCGGGGACAGAAATTAGGGCCAGGTTTGCACCAGGCAGCATCGAACCCGCGGAGCTGACAGAACGGGGAGCGGGAGCACCTGTTTCGCTGCCCGTGTCCTGTTCGTCCAAAGCAAACTGGTAGCGAACTATAGCTGCTTCAACGGAAGCCTCATCTTCTCCTTTCACCAAGAACAAAATATCGTTGGGTCCGGCCTGATCCATTTGGGCTAAATCAAATCCGGCCCGGGACATAGTAGCCTTGTTGTTATCAGTGCCCATAAAGGCTGCTGCCGTAATTATACCAGGCATAGCCTTAATATGGTTTGTGATCTGCATCAGCTTTACTGAATCCTGATAACAATTCTTTTTTGTAGCAATCCTCACAATCACAATTTCACAGCTCCTTTCGTGACAAACTAGCTATCGTACCAATTGTAACAAAAACATGACTGACAACATATATCTCTGCCTGCCAAATGTTTTATCATCCATTTGGCCATTTGGCACATGGTCATACTTTTTTTCAGTGCAGTGCTCCATTCCACCTCCCATGGCGGCACCACGGAGGATGAAAATTGGAGGCGGTATTTCGCAACAGTTGCAGGCTAGGGTTGCTCTAAAACGAAACCTCCCATGCCGCAGCCCCAGAGGGGTGAGGAACAACAAAGGTTCCCAACATTTCAGATGGCTCGATATGATACCCAGGCTTTTTTTGTGACGTATTCCACTAGCGGAAAAGGTCGCCCTTTGTTCGTGTTACCAAAAGAAATGTACGATTATTATCAGTCTTTGACAATCCGTAGCGTTTTGATAATCAGCACGTCTTCTTTTTGGTACTTGTCACCGAAGGGCGCTCTGGGGTTGGAGGCCAATTATAAAAAAATATTGTTCATAACCCATATCCATTTTATCTTGCAGACACGTACCCGCGAAATGCGCAGGCGGCAAGTGTCGGTTCTCTAACTTAGTTGAGCATGGGGGGGATTTGAATGGTCCAAACCGTTGTGGTGGCCCTGGGCGGAAATGCCATCCTTCAATCGGGGCAACGCGGTACGTACCAGGAACAACTCACAAACGTCCGGGCCAGCGCTAATTCCATCGCCGATTTGGTCGAGGCAAACTACCGGGTGGTTATTACCCATGGCAATGGACCCCAGGTGGGTAATATTATGCTTCAGAATGAAGAGGCCAAACACCTAACGCCCCCTATGCCTTTGTTCGCCTGCGGCGCACAGACCCAAGGTCTCATAGGTTTTATGTTGCAGACGGCTCTGGATGCCAGTCTTTCGACACGGGGTCTAAGACATAAGTGTATCTCGTTGGTTACCCCGGTCCTTGTCGACTGCGAAGACCCATCTTTCAAGCAACCCAGCAAACCCATCGGACCTTTTTATACCGAAGCTCTGGCTCATAAACTTATGAAGGAACAGGCCTTTAAAATGGTTGAGGACGCTGGACGGGGCTGGCGCCGTGTCGTTCCGTCACCTGAGCCAAGGCGGATAATTGGTATCAAAGCCATACAGGTCCTTCTGGACAGTGGCTATATCCCTGTTACTGCAGGCGGCGGTGGTATTCCCGTCTACGAATCTGAAAAGAAAGGATTGGTGGGTGTTGAGGCAGTAGTTGATAAGGACCTGGCGGCCGCATGCCTCGCTACCCAGTTGGATGCAGATATTCTTCTCATCCTTACCGACGTTCCCAATGTCGCCTTGAACTACGGTCAACGCAACCAGGTAAACCTCAAATCCTTAACTGTACAAGAGGCACGGGAGTACCAGCGGCAGGGGCATTTCCAGGCTGGCAGTATGGGACCCAAAGTTGAAGCAGCATGCCGCTTCGTTGAAAGCCGCCCCGGAAAGCGTGCGGCAATTACGAGCCTGGACCGTGCCTTGGAAGCCCTCGAGAAAACTGGTGGAACTCAATTCACGAGGCAGTAAAAAAACAAGGCTACGGAAAACTCTACTGTCGGAAAACCAGGTTTCCCAATATGCATGTCGATGGAGCTGACCACTTGTTTGTAATATGCTTCAAACCTTGTTCATTTCAATGCCGATACGCATCCCGAGAAGGATACCGGTGACGATATCTGTTCCAGATGTGCTACCCATGGCGATCGCCCCCAGTGTCTTCCCCGGGACCTCGTTAAGGTTACCGGTCAAAAGAGAAGCGATGAGTTCATGAGGCGCTTCTCCCAAGCACCCCAGAGCTGCATGCCTGAGCATCACCTGGCTAATGAGCGTAGTTCGCATGCGAGCCGCCCAAGCTACGCCCTTGTTCAAAGTGAAAACGAATTTTACCAAGCGCCCCCGAAGAGCCTTGGCAAACCAGAGGAGGCCAGCCATGAAACCGCCCAAAAAATCGTCGCCCGCCGGTGTAAGGCCAGGTCCCAGCCCAATCAATCCCCCAGCAACCTCGATGGCGTCCGTAATTCTGCATCCCAGAACAGCGTGTAGAAAATCGGGTACTAGAACCGCCGCCCTGTCGCGAAGGAGCCTCGCTGTGACATTCTCCTCGATTGGCGGCCTTAAGGTTGGTTGCCCAGGCCAACCGGTGCCGGTTGCCAAGAGAAACCCCATCCCAGCTTTGTTGCCGCGTTGGCAGGTCGTTACCTCAGCTACCTCCAGACCCCTTTTAAGCCGGGGCAATGTGACCGGAAGGGTGTCCAAGATTGGGGCTGGTACCCACTTGCTGGCAGAGTCCAGGGCAACGATGACTCTGTTCCCTAGATCTAGAAAATCCCCGCATCCTTCCACTTTCATCCCTGGTTTGATACCCAGTTCATCGGGCCGAAGAGACGAAAGGCCGTCGATGATGAGATTCATGGGCCCGTTGCAGATTGAAGGGCTCCCGACGCAAACAAGGTGCTTCTCTACTTCTGAGCTTTCCTCGAGGATGTAGAAGGAACGATTGAAGACGGCATAGACCACCCCGTTAAAACCTGTTTTGCGAAGGCGTGAAGCGGCATAAACGCTCATGGATTTCGAATAAAGAATCGTCGTCATTGCCCTTGCTCCTCCCAAAGAACTACCTTGTAAGCAGGCAGAGACAACAACGGACCATAAGCTCCCCATCGGCGACCCTGAGGCAGACGGTCCCGGTGGACCGGTTGCCTGCCGATGAGGGCATCGATGGCTCCAAGAAACCTGCAGTCTGGTGAGATGGAAGATTCCCTGAATGATGGGTTTGCTCTGGTCTGGTTCCATCTTGAGCTGAACC
>SESX01000060.1 GCA_004367365.1 Candidatus Acetocimmeria pyornia | reverse complement strand
AGGATGAAAATTGGAAGCGGTATTTCGCAAAGGTTGCACGCCCGGGGTGCTCCGGAACGAGACCCGTTATGCCGCAGGCCCGGAGGTGCAAGGAATAAGAAAGGCGCGTGGAGGAGCACCCCGGGCGAGGCAGATGGTGGCATTTTCGTAGAAGTGCCCCATGCCGCCTTGCGCTGCAGCAGCACACAACGAACCATGAAAACTGAAGAATTTGACCTGCCCATAAACAAAGCGGTCTTGAGGGGTCAACGGGTTACCATAATAGTCCATGGACGGGTGGAAGGAATCTCATTTGATCAGGTAGAATAATATGAGGAAGGACTTGGCCTCTTCCGGCCAAGTTTTCTTCAGAATCGAGCACGGACGCCCCTGGGAGGTGTAAACGACGATGACCGAGGAACTCAATGATATCCAGGCGGGTGAATTCGCTCTCCTACCTCTGCGTGGCGTGCTGGTGTTTCCATACATCGTGGTGCCCCTAGAAGTCGGCCGTAAGAAGTCGGTCAACGCCGTGGACCAGGCGATGATCAATGATCGCCTCATAGTCCTGGCCACCCAACGGGAAACCAAGATCGACGATCCGTCTCCAGACGATATCTTCCCAATGGGAACCCTGGCTCGGATCAAGCAGGTGGTTAAGCTGCCTGCCGGAACAGTCAAGGTGGTAGTAGAAGGGCTGAGCAGGGCCCGGATCACGGCATTCAGCCAGACTGACCCTTACTTCAAGGTGCAAGCCGACATTATTAAGGAGCCCGTCGGAAAAAGCCGGGAGACCGAAGCACTGATGCGCGCCGTGATTAATCAGTACGAGCAGTATGTAAAGCGGAGCCGGAAACTCCCTCCCGAAGCCCTGGTTACTGTTACCAGCGTGGAGGAACCAGGCCGGCTGGCTGATACTATTGCAGCCCACCTCACCATCAAGATTGAGGACAAACAGGATATTCTGGCTACGGTCCCCCTCCAGGAAAGGTTGAAGAAGATTACTTCCATCCTCAACCGGGAAATTGAACTACTGGAACTGGAGAGGAAAATAAATACCCGTGTCCGCCAGCAGATGGAAAAGTCACAAAAGGAATACTACCTCCGTGAGCAGATGAAGGCCATCCAGAAGGAACTCGGAGAAAAGGATGACCTGAGCAGTGAAGCAGAACGTTATCGTACCAAGATTAAGGAGCTAAAACTACCGAAGGAAATCGAAGCAAGAGCCCTCAAGGAAGTAGAGCGGCTGGAGAAAATGCCGCCGATGGCAGCAGAAGCTGTGGTGGTGCGGACATATCTCGACTGGCTAACTGCCCTCCCCTGGACAGTGCAGACCAAAGACCGCCTCGATATCCAGGTCGCGGAAAGAATTCTCGATGAGGACCACTACGGGCTCGAAAAGGTTAAGGAAAGAATACTGGAGTATCTTGCGGTTCGGCACCTAGTCAAAAAAATGAAAGGGCCCATTCTTTGTCTCGTGGGTCCACCCGGGGTCGGAAAAACCTCCCTGGCCAAGAGCATCGCTCGGGCCATGAAGAGGAAATTTGTCCGGATCTCTCTCGGTGGTATCCGGGACGAAGCCGAAATCAGAGGTCACCGCCGGACTTACGTCGGGGCCATGCCCGGACGAATCATTCAGGGTATGAGACAGGCTGGCTCCAAGAACCCTGTCTTCTTGCTAGACGAGGTCGACAAACTGAGTTCCGACTTTAGAGGAGACCCGTCGTCAGCTCTTCTGGAGGTACTAGATCCTGAGCAGAACAGTAATTTTAGCGACCATTACCTTGAACTGCCCTTTGACCTTTCAGACGTGATGTTCATTACGACTGCCAATGCTGTGCCCAATATTCCCCGGCCCCTGCTGGACCGAATGGAAACAATCTATATTTCGGGCTACACTGAAGAGGAAAAGATGAAAATCGGTGTCAACTTCCTTCTGCCCAAGCAAAAGAAGGCCCACGGCCTGAAACCAGGGGATCTCAGCCTATCTGAGAATACCATCCGGACCATTATCCGGGATTATACAAGGGAAGCCGGGGTTCGAAACCTGGAACGGGAACTGGCCGCGGTCTGTCGAAAAACAGCCCGTGAACTAGTAGGCGGCAAGAAAGCCCCCATCCGGGTTACAACCCAGAACATCCGGAAATACCTGGGCAGCCCGCGCTTCCGGCATGGAACAGCGGAAAAGAAGGATGAAATTGGTGTGGCTACCGGGGTTTCCTGGACAGAGACCGGTGGCGACGTGCTCCCCATCGAAGTCAGTACCATGAAGGGGAAAGGAAATCTCCTCCTGACAGGTAAATTGGGTGAGGTCATGCGGGAGTCAGCTCAAGCTGGGTTCAGCTACATCCGGTCCAGAACCGCCCAGCTTGGGATCCCTGAAGATTTCCACGAAAACTTAGACCTTCACGTTCACGTTCCCGAGGGAGCAATTCCAAAAGACGGCCCGTCTGCAGGTATAACCATGGCCACGGCGCTGGTCTCTGCCTTGACGAACCGGCCCGTGCGCTGTAATGTAGCCATGACGGGTGAGATAACCCTGCGGGGCCGCGTTCTTCCCGTGGGTGGGGTTAAAGAAAAGGTCCTGGCTGCCCACCGGGCCGGGATCACCACGATGGTCCTGCCTCTCGAAAACAAAAAGGACCTTGAAGAAATCCCACGTTCGATCGCCCGAAAGATGAAGTTCGTCTGGGTTGAGCACATGGACCAGGTCTTGGAGGTTGCCCTCGTTAACGGTAAGGGGAAAACGAAATCCCGTACTGGTGCACGCGCGGAGAAAAAGAACTGAGCAGAAGCAACCCAAGGGTAATGGGAGACTTTGCAGGGTCTGAGCCCGGTAACACCGGTTCACCGGGCTTCTTGGTGCCGAGTACGATACAAACAGAATAGTACTGGCGGTGAGCGGGGAAGCCGCCACCAGTTAGCCCGGGTTGGCGGGAGAAGCCACAAGGACATTGACGTCCTTTGGTTGTGTCTGGTCGCGGTTTTTTTGAGAAGAACAAAGGGCGATTTCCAGGACCTCACGCAGGGTCTCAACGGGAATAATCTCGATCCCTTCCTTCTCCCGGAATATCTCCTGCCAGTTTTCCCGGGGAATGATCACCTTCTTCACGCCAGCCTGGGCTCCAGCTTCAATCTTGGTGACAATTCCACCTACGGGCTTCAAGTAACCGCGTATGGACACTTCCCCAGTCATCGCCACTTCGTTGTCCACGAGCCGGTTGGCCAGGGAAGAGTAGATGGCTGTGGCAATGGTAACCCCTGCCGAAGGACCGTCAATAGGAATTCCGCCAGGGAAATTAATATGGATATCGTAGTTTCTCGGGTCAAGGTCAAGGTGTGACCGTAAGACCGTTAAGACATTGTCCACCGATCCCCTGGCCGTCCCAGTTCGGCGTACGGTCCTGCCCATTCCCCCCATTTCTTCCTCTTCAATGATCCCGGTCACCGTTACCTTGCCCTCTCCCGGCTTGCTGGGGATCGTGGTCACCTCGATCTCGATGAGCATTCCCATACTGGGACCGGTTACCGCCAGGCCATTAACACACCCAACCTGCGGCTTATCTGGAATCTTCCTCTCCGGCCGGGGTGTATACTGTCCAGTGTTGACCACCCACTCCACGTCTTTCACCTTGATGGTTTTGCGGGCGTCTCCCATGGCAAGCCCGGCAGATATTTGAATGATGTTTACGGCTTCACGGCCGTTGGTTGCATACTTTTTCACAACATCCAGGGCTTCTTTCTCAATTTGAAATTCAATTTTGCTGGCTGCGTTGCGGGCGATGGTTGCCACTTCATCGGGTAGGAGGGAACGAAAGAATACCTCAAGACACCTGGACCGGATGGCCGGCGGGATCTCATGGGGTAACCTGGTAGTGGCAGCTACCATTCTGAAATCTGCCGGGAGTCCGTTCTGGAAGATGTCGTGGATGTGGGATGGGATATTCGAGTCTTCGGAACTGTAATAAGCACTCTCGAGGAAAACCTTGCGGTCTTCAAGTACCTTGAGAAGTTTATTCATCTGAACTGGGTGAAGCTCCCCGATCTCGTCTATGAACAGTACACCGCCGTGGGCCTTGGTTACCGCCCCCGGTTTCGGCTGTGGAATCCCGGCCATGCCAAGGGGACCAGCCCCCTGGTAAATAGGGTCGTGTACCGAGCCAATCAGGGGATCCGCTATACCCCTTTCGTCAAAACGGGCGGTAGTCGCGTCGATCTCCACAAACTTGGCGTCTTCTTGAAAGGGTGATTCGGGGTTCTTTTTGGCCTCTTCCAGGACCAGCCTAGCCGCCGCCGTTTTGCCAACTCCGGGTGGGCCGTAGACGATGACGTGTTGGGGGTTGGGGCCGCAAAGGGCAGCCCGTAAACCCTTGAGTCCTTCCGTCTGGCCGATAATTTCATCGAATTTGGATGGCCTTGTTCTCTCCGACAACGGCTCCGTCAAGGAAATGGCACGGAGTTTCTGGAGCCTTTCAGTTTCCTTGCGCGATTCCTTCTCGACGGCTATCTTGCTGCCCTGCTGGGAACGAAGCAGGTTCCAGAAATACATTCCGATGACCACGGCAAAAAAGAACTGAACAAAGGTGAAGATACTGGCGGTAAAATCCACAGGAAAAGCCACCTCTCGACCAGGGATGCTCCGGCAGAGAGTATTATTTCTCACGGGGCTTATTTTATAATGACAGGCAAGTATTATTTCTCATGGGGCTGCTTAATATTTGCTAATGGTTGTTGTTTTACAGCCTACACTTGAGTGGGAGTCTTCGAAAACCAAAGGCGGGGAAAACCCCGCCTTTTTTTCTGGTTCTTTTTTGCTTTTGTGTCGCTTGGCATGGGAAATTTCTTCTTGCCCTGTTACTTCAAACCCAGTGGAACCATGAAGGAAAGAAACCAAACCAGGAAAGCCAGGTAAGCAAGCATTTCAAAAAGGATCAGCCCCTGGCTAGCACCTTTTTTCTTGTTCACCGCCGGCAGCAACCTCCCTTGTTTCATTTTACCTGGATCAAACCTTAGCCTGAGGGCTTTCCTCTCCGGAACCTCTTTCCGGATACGCCGGGACGCCGTCAGCACCCTCCTGGAGCTTTCTCTGACGTAGTTCAACCGGGTGTTCCTTTTCCATTTCTTCTTCTGTCATGGTTCCGGTCCACCAAACCAGGCTCATGGGAAAGACACGGGGCCGGAAATGGACGTTGTACATGTGCCAGATGAAGATGGCAGCCACTGCCAGGATCGCTTCGTCACTGTGAGCCACCCGGGCTGCTTCAATGGCCCATAACGGAATGTATTTCACCGCAATGGACGGAAACCACAGGACCAGCCCGGATCCAACCATGATAAACATGCCCCAAAACACAGCCCAGTAGTCAAATTTTTCCTTGTAAGAGTAGCGTCCGAACTTAGGTTCCTGGTCTGTTAACCCAAGCTGGTACCGGATGTTGTCAAAAAGGTCCTTAAAGTCTTTGGGCGTTGGGAACATGGCCGTGGAAAACTCACCCACGATCACCCCGAAGAGCAGGTACAACAGGTGGTTTACGGCCACCGCAATCATCATCGATGCCCCAAAGAGATGGATGTAGAGCATAGCATCCATGCCGCCGAAAAGAGCCGCCACCCTGCTTGCCCAGGCGGTCTCAGCATACTTGATGGGCAAACCGGTAACAGCCAGAAGCGTAAAACTGATAAAGAGGACTATATGTTGCAGTCGCTGCTGGACATTGAAACGCTCATAGGCCCGGACGCGTGCCCTCCCCTCCACCTGGCGAAGGGCCTCTTCCGGGAAGGCAGCAGCGGTACTGTTAGCCTTACGAACATTTAATGCTTTATCTCCCATCATTTGCCACCCTCCTTCTTCCGGTTCTTGTCTTTCTTTCGATTCCGCCTCCACTCACCGTAGAGCTCTATTTCTATGTGCAGTACCAGTGCAGTAATCGTCAGGATTGTTAGCCAGGTAAAGAATTTCCCGGTGTAGTAAACAGCAGCAGCCCCAGGGTCGTCTTTTGCTTCGGGGTCTAGGTGCACCTTCCCTTGGGCAAAGGACGGCTCCGCTTTCCGGTGGCAGCTTCCGCAGGTTTCGGGGCGACGCTCCGTGGATACCCTGGAACCGGGAGTGTCCGCCGCAAGGATATCATGCGCTCCATGGCAATCAGCACAGGTGGCCGATTGCATGCTCCCAAGGGTAACAGCTTTCCCGTGAAAGCTGGCATAGTATGTTTTCAACGGGGTTCCCTGGTGGCAGCTTCCGCACGTTTTTGGTATGTTCTGGGGGTACACCAGCGAGGCGGGGTCGTCAACGGGTCGGATGTCATGGGTGCCGTGGCAGTCAGTGCAGGATGCCGCATCGACACCCTTCTTGAAGCCCTGACCATGGATACTACTCTCGTACTCTTTTACTACATCAGCGTGGCACCTCCCACACGACTCGTTAAGGGCTCCTGAAAACTCCGGTCCATAGGAAGGGTTTTCGTGGGGTACCCCCCGTATTTCTTTGTGACATACGGTACAATCAAGGGAACCATGAACCGATCCTTGAAACTCTTCCGGTGCTACATAGAGAGAAACTTCCTTACCATCAACCTGTACCTTCAAACCCTCCTGTCCGTGGCAGGCCAGGCAGGCATCGTTGGTACTGCCGGCTGCTGCTCCGGACCCTCCGCTGAGGAGGAGGGGAACCAACAACAGGGTCACGAAAAGACCACGGTAAAGGTTTGAGCTCATCTCGCCCACCGAATTCACCTCTTCTTCGCCAGGGATCCCGGCCGGCCGCGCCCTTGGCCTGTAGGTAGGGACAGGCCAAGCCGGGTTATATCGATAGACCATGTGCAACCTGGCCTTCCGATTCCAGGTATTTAATCTCGGTGACACCTCTGGTAAAGATAGCAATATACCTCTTACAATGGCGACACTTAATCAAGATTACATCCCTTACCAATACCTTGCTGTCAGGCCGCAGGTCACCTGCTGTCTGGCAAACAATCTTCCCGCACCTGCACCTGAGATTCTCCAAATCCATCACCTGCCTCGCCACTGTTTTCCCCTTCAATGGCGGCTTAGCACACAACAACTCGAAATTGCATCAGAGCCCAAGGGAAGATTAGGTATGGTCACCACACGTGGGGTGGCCAGATAAGTACCACGGAAAGTACAAAGGTAGCAGCCGAAGCAACAGTCCCTAGCACCAGGAAAAGAAATGCTCTCCGAACCTTGTCTTCAGTCACGTGGCTGCCCGGTTTGCGAACCACCGCCAGCCGCTCGACGATAAACCAGCTAAGGCTGAAGCCAAGAGCCAGATTCAAGAGCAGTCCCCCGAGAAGAATCACCTTCAGACCAAGATCCATCTTGTCCAAGCCTCCTTTGACAGCACCCACATTGGGTACCTGTGGTCTCGTGGTCGTGGTTTTCCACCGGTTCTCCGCAGTCATCAAGCCCTTTCAGGTTAAGCAATCACCCCTTTTCTTAAAGGCACCTCGGAAGCATTAAAGCCAGCTCGTACGCGAGCTGGCCTCTGGACTTCTAGTCTCCGGGCTGTGCCTCTGGACTTTCCGCTTTTATTCACTTGCCAGGTAAGGAACCAGCCTCTAAGGATGCGGGCTTCTGGATTCAATAGTCTCTTTGCTAAGTCTCGAGACTTTAACAAGCTTTTGGGTTGTCGCAAGCCAACCAGAGGGCTCGAGCTGTCGTTGGCCACCGCGAAATCGTCCGCTTCTCCTTGTGCGTGTTCCGCCGGTCTCAGACGGCATCTGCCCGCAGTGGTCCCCAGTACGATTTTCCGTATGGTTCTAAGTTTAACAACTAGTTCAACAACCAGTTCAACCACGATTTGTGAAGCTTTTCACCATGATTTGCAATTATGATAATATCTTCTTATTATTTGTTAATGTTGCCAAAGGTTCTTTAATGGTTCGAAAAGTTTACCATGGGTAAACTGAAAGTACAGGCAGATTTTCCATCGCAAAGAGGACTGTTCTGACAACTAGCGAATAGTGTACCTTAGGGATATACCGCGCGGGACCCATCCCGAGTCACTATAGAGCCTCTAAGGCCGCGCACCATAGTGCAAGCGGTATATCCCGCCTATTTTTTCGCAAGGCACGCTATCCCGCTCAACCCAAAGGACCGGAAAGAAACGAAATGCCTAGCAGCAGTTTATTTTCGCTTTAGTTACTTCGCATACTATCAAAGGAGGTGAAGAAATGGTCCATGACGAAGCCAATGCCGGGAGCAAGAGCTCAAATAAGGATCTGCTTCTCCTTTTTCTCTTCCTGATCATCCTGCCAGGAGTCCTTTTCGCCTTGCGGCTCCTGATGCCCGGGGCAGTTCTTCTTGGCTTTATCGTTGGTCTGGTCCACCGGCTTTATCTCAAGGCCCGCCAGCAGGAATGAATATGAATTCCTAGCTAAACCGTTAGATTAGCCGGCCAGATAATGAAAATCGTCAGGGCAAAGGTCAAGAAGGAAACAAAGCTTCCAACCACCACCAGCAGGAGAACCCTGGGGAGCATCTTCCTGGAGAACCAGTTGATCCTTTTCGAGGTTGCCAGCTTATCAACCAGAAACCAGGCGATGGAGTACCCCAGGATGAAGTTGAGGATAAACCCGACCCCTAACATTACCTTCAGACCCCAATCCATTATCTTCACCCCTTTTTGGGTTGGTCTTGGCCGCAATCCTCTCCAACATTCCTTAGTCTTACCCACCCTTAACCAAAGTACTCAAGCCCCTGCAGCCTTACTGGTTCATGGAGACCCGAAAAGAAAAGGCCAGCAAAAAGAGATGCTGGCCTCTGGACTCCAAGTCTCTGGACTATGCCTCCGGACTTTAAAATCTATGAAATTGTGCAGAGCTTCTCTTTCTTCCTCAATGCCTTTCGTCAAGTTGATTATACCATCGTGGTCGGGACATTTGTCAAGGTTAAGTTCAGAGCAATTTCACAACCTTCTCACTGCTTGCTCCCGAAATTAGCCGCTGGCGGACATGGTCGAAATCACAGGCCTGATTTCTTTATCGGCATTTCCCTGGTAATCAATAATGATATAACGCTTGCAGTGCCGGCATTTAATGATAACCTTTTCGTTTTGAATCTGGCATACGATCTTACCACACAGGCACCGTACGTCTTCCACCGGTTCCACCTTCTCCTGGGAGAATCTCGTTTCCTCCTCTAGCGCCGCGCAGGCTGCCAAACATTCCCCCCTTTGAAACGGTTTTCCTGCTCTTCGTACTCTGCATCAATTCCAAGTCTGCCCGTAGGACGAAAAAAGCCGGGGTACATCACCCGGGGCCCCAGCCAGACGGTGCACCTCCGGACTCGGGGTCTCAGGGCATCTTATTCAACTACAACATAGCTGTTATTGTCTCCACTTTCACAAAATGCACCAGAAACAATAGTGCTCTTAGCGTTGCCAGCACTGGTCAGGACATTTGTCCCTACTTCATAGTGACTGTGTTCACTTTTTCATTTACCTGTTACATGATATTCGTCACCCTTGATCAACTTTCCTTCTTAATCCAAAGGTTTTTTGCACAAATTTAAAGAGTATTTCCCTAGCTGGAGGTTCATGGTCACTTGGAAGACTTTTCAGTGTCCTCGTTACGGGGCACACAAGAAGGGGTACACAAGAAAAGGAAGCCGATCAACGCGGCTTCCCCGGTTTGGCTGAGCCTATCTCTGGCCTCAGGCCGTCTCTTCAGATTTCTGGCGTTTCGGTTCTACAGTCACCAACAAGGGCTTCTCCTTTTTGAGGACGACATCTTTGGTTACAATACACTTCTTGACGTCTGCCCGGGAGGGAATCTCGTACATTACGTCAAGCATAATATCCTCTAGGATAGCCCGCAGGCCCCGGGCCCCTGTGTTCCGCTTCATAGCCTGTTCAGCAATTGCCCTGATCGCGTCTTCCTTAAACTCGAGATCGATGCTGTCGAGTTCAAACATTTTCTTGAACTGCTTAACCAGGGCATTTTTCGGTTCCACCAGGATCCGAACCAGGGCATCTTCATCAAGGGCATCCAATGTCACAATAACCGGTAACCGACCCACAAATTCGGGAATCAAACCATACTTCAAGAGGTCTTCAGGTAGAATCTGCTCTAGGATTTCACCGATCTTTTTGTCATGTTTACTCCGGATCTTGGCTCCAAAACCGATCTCTTTCTGTCCAACCCTGTTCTGGATAATTTTATCGATACCGTCAAAGGCGCCTCCACAAATAAAGAGGATATTGGTGGTATCGATCTGAATGAATTCCTGGTGAGGATGCTTCCTGCCGCCCTGGGGTGGAACACTGGCTACCGTTCCTTCCAGGATCTTAAGCAGGGCCTGCTGAACCCCCTCTCCTGAAACGTCCCTGGTGATCGATGGGTTTTCCGATTTCCGGGCGATTTTATCGACCTCGTCAATGTAGACGATCCCTTTTTCGGCTTTTTCAATATCATAATCGGCCGCCTGGATCAGCTTCAGGAGGATATTCTCAACGTCTTCGCCAACATAACCGGCCTCTGTGAGTGAAGTTGCATCAGCAATGGCAAAAGGAACATTGAGAATACGAGCCAGGGTTTCAGCTAGTAGTGTCTTGCCGCAGCCGGTAGGTCCGAGCATAACAATATTGCTCTTCTGCAGTTCCACGTCATCCAGTTTGCCGCCTAGATTAATCCTCTTGTAGTGGTTATAGACAGCTACGGAGAGGATCTTCTTCGCCTTTTCCTGTCCAATAACATATTGGTCTAAGATTTCATTTATCTCGCGAGGCTTTGGAATATCCTTGAGCTCAAATTCCATGTCCTCGTTAAGTTCTTCCTCAATAATCTCATTGCATAATTCGATACACTCGTCGCAGATGTAAACACCCGGTCCAGCCACCAGCCTCTTGACCTGGTCCTGGAACTTCCCGCAAAAAGAGCACTTAAGCTGGCCCTTTTCGTCGGTAAACTTAAACATGGTTACACTCCCTTTCCCTAGGAGCCCTCCCGTGGGCTTCCACGCGGGATCAAGATATCGTCAATGACACCGTACTCCTTTGCTTCCTCAGCCGACATGAAGAAATCGCGGTCGGTGTCCTTCTCGATCTTTTTCAGGGGTTGGCCGGTGTGATGGGACAAAATCTTGTTCGCCAGTTCCCTCAACTTTAGAATTTCACGCGCGTAGATCTGGACATCAGCAGCTCTTCCCTGTGCCCCACCCGCGGGTTGATGGATCATAATTCTTGAATGGGGTAAAGCATAACGTTTCCCTTTAGTTCCCCCAGCCAGGAGGATTGCTCCCATGCTGGCTGCAAGCCCAACACAGATCGTTGAGACGTCGCACTTGATGTACTGCATTGTATCATAAATCCCTAAACCAGCATCGACTGACCCACCCGGGGAATTAATATAGAGGCTGACATCTTTATCAGGATCTTCACTTTCCAGAAACAGCAATTGGGCAATAACTAGGTTCGCAATGGCATCGTCAATAGACGTTCCAATAAATATTATTCTATCCTTCAATAAACGGGAATAAATATCATATGCCCGTTCTCCACGGTTGGTTTGCTCAACGACCATCGGTACAAGGTAAGACATATTATCTCCCTCCAGCATCACCACATATACTCATCGGAAAAAGGCAAAGTATGTCCTTCCTGGAACAGGTACCTATTCGTCACCTGATGGTTTCGAAGTAACGGCGCTGTTATCTTCCTGAACAGCGTTTTCCGCATCAGGGTCCTCGGAACGAGCATCCCCATCGGAATCATTCTGCGCACCCTTTACAAGGAACTCTACTGTTTTCCTCAGACGAATATCCTCCCTGATGTTATCCAGTGCCCCTCTGGTTGTGAACAGCTCGCGCACCTTTTCCAACGGCTGATCGTATAATTGTGCCAGCCTTTCCAATTCTGTATTGACCTCTTCTGTAGAAGCCTCGATACCCTCCTTGGCAGCCACAGCCTCTAGCACAAGGTCTTTCTTGACCGACTTCTCAGCATTTGGGCGGAGTTCCTCCCGCAGTGCTTCCAAATCTTTCCCCTGGGACTTAAGGTAATCTTCCAAGGATAAGCTCTGGTCCTCGAAATTGGCCCGCATTCGTTCGATCATTCGGTTGATACGCCTATCCACCAAGGTCTTGGGAATATCGACCTTGGCGTTTTCAACAACTGCCGCGATAACTTTTTCCTCATATTCCCGGCGGGCTCTAACCTCAAAAACTTCTTTTAGTTTATTCGAGATATGATTTCTTAATTCCTGCAGGGTATCGAATTCGCTCACTTGCCTGGCAAAATCGTCATTTAGCTCCGGGAGCTCCCTCTTTTTGACTTCTTTGACCTTAACGTGGAATTTGGCTTGCTTCCCAGCTAGTTCCTCATTAGGGTAATCCGGTGGGTAGGTAATCTCGATCTCCCGCTCCTCACCAGCTTTGGCTCCGACCAGTTTTTCATCAAATCCCTTCAAGAACAAACCAGAGCCTAGCAACAAGGGAAAACCCTCTGCCTGATCAACTGGGTTGGGGTCGCCTTCAACAGTACCTTCATAATCAATGATCACGTAATGGCCTTCTTCGGCAGGAACGTCTTCGCCCAGGCTAACTAATTCTGAATTGCGCTCTCTTAATGCCTCAATTTCCGAATCGATTTCTTCGTCGGTAACCTTTACCGGTTTCCGCTCGATCCCGAGTTCTTTATATTGTCCCAAGGTCACTTCTGGTTTAACCTCGACCGTAGCCTTGAACCGCAGCGGTTCCCCTTCCTCCAAGTGAAGGATCTCAACCTCAGGCTGGTCGATGGGGTCAAGCCTGGTTTCCTTGAGCGCTTGAAGATAGGCTTCCGGAAGCAAGGAATCCAGGGCTTCCTCCAGCAGAACACCTTTTCCGACAAACCTTTCCACGATCTTCCTTGGTGCTTTTCCCCTCCGGAAACCAGGTATATTTACCTGCCGCACCACCTTGCGGTACGCCTGATGGAGAGCCTGGTCCAGCCTCTCTTCTTCGACTTCTACCTCAAGAACAGCCTTGTTCGACGGTAGCCTCTCCACATCAACTTTCATTTATGCTCCCCCTCAATCCCATTCAATGATTCGGGATAAGATATATGAGTTTCTACAGCCAAAAAGCAAGCCCGGTCTTTAAGCCATTATATTATAACACAGGGCATTTCCGGTATTCAATTTCCCTGCTGGGGTTCGGGCCAGCAAGTGCGTCCTGGGCTTGCATTCTACCACGGTCCAGCAGGTACCCTGACCCCAACATGGAAGGGACTTCATTATTCCTCGCCCCTCCGCTGCGGCATAACCGGTCGCATTCCGGAGCAACCCTTGCGAAATACCACTTCCAATTTTCATGCTTCGTGGTGCCGCCGCCCCGCAGGGCGGCACGGAGTACTGGACCCAAGTACGCGTCAGAAAAAGTTGCATAAGAGTACAAAAGCGGGCGACAAAACTCGACAGAACATTGAGCAGATTCTTGCTATTATTGTCTCACCGAGAGGGGATGCTGAGAACGGCAGTCGATAGCTGGTCACCTCGCCTTTTCGGCGGCGCCTGCCCGGAGCAAATGGTGAAACCGGCCCCAATACTGGGGAGGTTTCTTTATGCCCTACATCAGATTAACCCTAAACCTTCTCGGGCTGGTCAAGATATACAAGGATAGCTCCGGGAGTAGGTACTACCAGATCTGGCCCTGGAAGAAGCCCAGGAAACTCCGGGTCCATCTCACCAGGAGGACAGGTTTGAAGAACTGGTGACAAGGTCAAGTCAGCATGACTTCCAAGAACACCTGACCGCTCCCCACTTTCTCCCCCATCTCCTGCAAGAGGCGGTCAAGCGGCTGCGGAATTTATCTTGGCACAAATTGAGCACCAAACAGAAAAACAACCGCCTTCCAGCGGTCTTTCAAAACAGCTCAAACCCAGTCACACCAAGTGGTGCGAGGGAGGGGAGTCGAACCCCTACGCCGGTGAAGGCACAGGATCCTAAGTCCTGCGCGTCTGCCAGTTCCGCCACCCTCGCCCGCTGACCAAGAGGCAGATAAAATCAAATGGTGGGCCATGATGGATTCGAACCATCGACACCCCGCTTAAAAGGCGGGTGCTCTACCACCTGAGCTAATGGCCCATCTTACCTTGTTTTCGGC
>SESX01000006.1 GCA_004367365.1 Candidatus Acetocimmeria pyornia | reverse complement strand
TGCTCTCATCGACTTGACGGATGTTCCGGTCACTCCCCTGGTGTTTCAGGTGGGTGAAACGCCAGCACCAGCGGCCGGGTCGGTTAGTGCCGGCGGCGGTGGTGCCCCTCCGCCATCTGAGGAGGAAGAGCCTGAGCCTGGTGCTGCTAAGGTTAAGGCTACCGGCAAAGAGCAGCAGGCGACCTTCTTTGACGGGCAGGTGACGCTCGCTATTCCGGCGGGTGCCTTGCCGCAGGACGCGGTCATTACGGTAGAGCTTGCGGCAGAAGCGCCGGAGAAGGTCCCGCCTGGAGCAAAAGGAGCAAGCGCGGTCTTCCGTTTCGCGAGTAGTGAACCGCTCGATAAACCGGTAACAGTCTCCCTCCGCTACGACCCGGAAAAAATAGCAGGACTTGACCCGCGGCTGCTGATGGTGTTTCGGGAGAACCCGGACGGCACCTGGCAAAGGATAGGCGGGAGGCTTGACCGCGCCGCACAGGCTGTCGTGACAGAGCTTACCGGCTTCTCCAACTACACCCTCTTTGCCACGCCGAAGAGCTTCGCGGACATCACCGGCCACTGGGCTAAAGACCCGGTTGAACTCTTGGCAGCCCGAGGTTTCATCAAAGGCGATGCTGCCGGGCGGTTCGCACCGGAACGAGCAGTAACGCGCGCAGAGATGGCCGCGCTCCTCCTGCGCCTCACCGGCAACACGGAGCTCAGCCCGGCGATGCCGACCTTTACCGACGTAGCTCCCGGCGCCTGGTATTACGGCGCGGTGGAGGGGGCGTCCAAGGCCGGACTGCTCAAAGGATACGGCGACGGCGCCTTTCGGCCTAACGACCCGCTTACCCGCGAGCAGCTTGCTGCTTTAGCGGTACGCTTAACGGGTGAGACAACGGTCACGGTCGCGTTGCCTTTCACCGACCTCCACGAGGTCTCGCCTTGGGCGGAAGGAGCAGTAGTGTCCGCGTACGCCTCGGGGCTGGTGTGCGGCGTTTCTGAGAGCCTGTTCGCGCCGCAGATGCCGGTGACGCGCGCCCAGGCGGCGGCGGTCATAGCCAGGCTGGCGGAAAGGATGGGCCTCTTCGAGGTTATCGTGACGGTTACCGGCACGCCGGTATGGAGCACCGTGGAGAAGCCGCACTGGGAACTCGCGACCGGGGAGAAAAACTATGTGTTGTTAGTGTATCCCCGGGACAAGGCTACGCCGCTCTTACTCAAACGCTATGCAGGCCGTACGGTTACCGTGACCGGCTACCTCGAGACTGGTCCGAACATCTACATGCGCGGTCCGCTCATACGGGTGCTTTCCGTCAAACCGGTTTAATTTTAAGGTTCAAAAAAAGGGGGGCCTGCCTGAACGCGGGCCCCTTTTTGCTTTAAAATTCAGTCGATTATCTATACTGGGCATAGAACCCATGCCAGCTTCACAATAATTCTTGTTTGGTGGTCAATGATGTTAGGTCTCACTTTCGTTGACCGCAAACGATAGGGTTTTTTTCGAATGGTATGGCCAATTGTTCCCTGCGCATCCTTGTTTTCCTGCGCGAATTTCTCGTGTTTTTCTCGAATGGTATGGCCAACGTTCTGTTCACATTCTGTGGCCTTACTCGCTTTCTCTGGCCGATTATTCGGAAGGACTACGGTCAGCCGTCCCGAAAGTAAGCATGGGCGGCTTTTTTGCAGGCAAAATTAAAGAGTTCCCAGGTTACGGTTTCGGGACCCTCCTGGGAACTCACCCCGCCAGAACGGCTCTGAGCCGTCTCGGACGTCAAGATGAGGATACTCCAGGTCCGGGCCGCCGTCAAAATCCTGATTGACTTGTACAGGGCGTTTGTGAATGAGTTGCCCCTAACCGTGCGCCCTTTTTCTTGCGGGCACTCCTTACGCCACCGCCATGGTGGCTACGACAAGAACTGCTCTTCATCCTACGCTCAAGTGCCCCCGTTGCAAGCGCACCGAGGCCCTCGTCCCGCACTTCATGCCTCGCCATTCGCCCTACCCCTGGATCTTGCGCCAGGAGGCGCTTTTTGCTTATGCTGAAGGGGACAAGGGTTACCGACCCACAGCCGCCGCGTGGGAGGTAAACTGGCAGACCCTCTGGCGCTGGGCGCGGGAAGCTGGCCAGGTGCCTGTCCGCACGTATATTGACGCCAGTGTTTTGATTGCGGCGTTTCAGGGTGATGAACTTACCTCACGCCGGGCAATGGAAATACTGGATGATCCGGAGCGAGAGTTGGTCGTTAGCGATTATCTCCGGCTGGAGGTGTTACCCAAGCCGATATTCCTTAATCGACTGGAAGAAGTCGAGTTTATGCAGGAAGTCTTGGACTGCGCGGCGGAAGATGTTCCCAGTTCGCCCCATCTGACGGCTCGGGCTCTCGGATTGGCCGCCAAATACAACATTCATCACGAAGAGCGCTTGTCCAGCCCCAGGGCATAACCGATGAGCTTCACGTACTCGGTGAAGGTGTACATAATGCTTTTGTTGTTTGCCCACCAGCGGGCCGGGTCGAAGTGCGGGTCCGCGGCGGCGCAGTAAGTGAGGGTGATGCCGCTGTCCCGAAACTCGCGGTCAAAGATGAATTTGACGCGGCGCATATGATAGTTGGAAGAGACCACCAGGGCCGAATCGAAACCGTGTCTCTCCATCAATTCCCGGACGAAGACCGCGTTCTCCCCGGTGCTGTCGGCCCGCTCTTCTTTGATTATGGCTTCGGCCGGCACGCCCAGTTCGACGGCGTGGGCGCACATGAGCCCGGCCTGGGTGGTGGTGTGGTAGATCTGGCCGCCGGAGACGATGATGCGCGGGGCGTAACCGGCGTGGAAAAGTTCGGCGCCGCGTTCGGTTCGGGTACCACGGTCACCGGCGAGGATGACGATAACATCGGCAGGCTGGGGCTCCTCGTCGTAGACCAAGAGATGTCCCGCCGCGAGGGTGACCGCCGGTAGGAGCAACCCGAGGACCGCGGCGATAAGGATTAGGATTCGATTGCGCCGGGTGTTCGTGTTCATAAAATAATGATATTTGCCACCGCGGTGGCAAATTCCTGTCATCATTATCCAGACGGGTCCGGTTACTGTTGACAACCTTTCCATTTCCCCCTATAGTAATTACCAATTGAACGTTTAATTGGTGAACGGTGGTAGCGAGCGTGCAAAGCGAGTACCAAATTTTGGCACATCTCGCCCGCACCGACCGGACCTCCCAGCGCCAGATCGCCAGGGGCACCGGTCTCTCCGTGGGCACCGTCAACCTCCTGCTCAAAAAAATGGTCCGCAAGGGCCTGGTGAAACTCGAGCGGGTGAACGGCCGCACCCTGCGGTACGTGCTCACGCCCCAGGGCATGGCCGAAAAGACCAGGCTGGCCTACCAGTACCTGAAGGCCTCCTACCAGCGGATCATCCGGGTCAACCAGGCCTTGGAACGGGTGGTGTCCCGGCACACACTCCTGACCGGCGCGCCCCCGCGCCTGGTCTTCTGCGGCCCGCCGGACGAGGTTCTGGAGATGCTGAAGCTCGCCGCCGCCAGTCTGAACTTGCCGTACACGGTCGTCTCCCCGGGTGAACCAGCGCCATTTACCGCCGGCGACCGCCAGTTTGCCGGCGACTGTTTGGTGGTCACCTGGGACAGTGCGGATGCCGGAGCGGTTCCGGTCGGAATCCCCCGGGTGAACATCCTGGAAGCACTGTAATAAATTATGAAGGAACCAAGCCACTTGCGGCGTGTGCCGGGGGCGTAACCGCGGCGCGCCCCAGGCTGCTGAGTGATGTTAAGACGGCGACTACAAAGGAATAGCGCCTTCCAGGGGGAGCGCACGGTAAGGGAAAAACGCTCTTCCCCGGCGGAGCTGTGTGTCTTGAATCAAGGGGGCTATTATTGATGAAAACCGTCATCCTGGCCGGCGGCTTGGGTACCCGGCTGGCCGAAGAGACCACAATCCGGCCCAAACCGCTGGTCGAGATCGGCGGCAAGCCGATCCTCTGGCACATGCTATTGTAAGAATTACTGAAGTGTGAAATGCAGGCACTACGCATGATAAAAAGCGTTAATAAGGATGGTGTGGTGACGATTCATATCCCTAAAGAATTGGGGGAAAGGGTTGAGATCTTGGTTTTCCCTGCTGCTCCTGATCAAGTAGAGAGCGAGGCCATACAGTATGTTGAATGTATTGCCGAAAATGGGACAGAGTACCGGGTGGCAGACTGGACAGATGAGGATTTCAACCGATTGAGCAAGAGGGGCGCTTTTAAGGACGATGATACCGCGGCGGAGGACGTCTTTGACGTGTAATATTGGCGATTTGGTGATTGTAAAAGCCGAATTTACAGATCGGTTTGGGTGGAAATTGAGGCCAGGGGTGGTTGTTGGGCGACTATTTGGATGACTATCTCAACTGGAGGCGGCGATTTCGGAGAAGACAAGGGCCATTTTCCTCGCCCACACCTTGGGCGTTCCCTTTGATCTGGAGCAGGTGGCGGCGCTTGCCCGCCGGCACAACCTGTGGCTCATCGAGGATAACTGCGACGCCCTGGGCGCGAAGTGAGACGGGCAGTACACCGGTACCTTCGGCCATCTCGGCACCTAGAGCTTCTACCCGGCGCACCACATCACCATGGGCGAAGGCGGCGCGGTGATCACCAACGACCCCCAGCTCAAGCAACTGGTAACCTCCTTCCGGGATTGGGGCCGGGACTGCTGCTGCGACCCCGGCCGGGACAACACCTGCTCGGCACCTAATTTGGCAAATAAAGGACATGGTCTAAAACGGCATATACAAGCTGGTGAACGCCGGAACTTTCTGGTAACACGGGATGCAATATTTGACTCGGCGCGGGCGCGCTCGTTGTAGTGTTTACACAAAGGAGGAAGTATGAAGTATAATGGCAGAAGAAGAAAGACCAAAAATTATCGCGTTACTTCCTATGAAAGAACACTCGGAACGTGTTCCAAACAAGAACATACGAGATTTTTGTGGAAGACCCCTTTATCATTGGGTTATGGAGAGTTTGCTTGCATCCAGGTTTGTTTCAGAGGTGCTTATTAACACGGATAGCGAGCGTATTGCGGAAGATGCGTTAAATAATTTCGATAGAGTGAAGATAGTAAACAGGCCAGAATTTATCAGAGGCGATATGGTACCGATGAATGATATCATTGCCTATGATATTTCACAATGCGAAGAAGAGCATTTTTTGCAAACCCACAGCACAAACCCGCTACTTACGACAACAACAATAAATAAAGCAATAGAATGTTATTTTGCCAATCTAGGAAGTCATGACTCTCTATTTTCTGTTACTCGCTATCAAACCCGGCTTTATTGGAAAAATGGTACTCCTATTAACCATAACCCGCAAGAATTACTCAGAACACAGGATCTGGAACCCGTTTATGAAGAAAACTCTAATATATATATTTTTTCCAGGACATCTTTTTGCCGGAGTGGAAACAGACGCATTGGCTTGAGACCGGTAATGTTTGAAATGGATAAATTGGAAGCGGTAGATATAGACGAAGAACATGATTTCATTTTGGCCGAAATGCTGTACCGGGTATACCGAAGAAAAAATGATGCGGGAGTAGGCGATAATTGGTGAGTATAGCCACTGCCCCCAGGGAACACCTCAAAATTAATGTCAGGAAAGGGATAGATTTTTTCTACCGGAGTGTTAGAAAAACAGCTAAAGTGGTAACCAAGTATGAAGAAAAGGTCATTAGGCGTGTTATTTATTATCCTGTAGTTACTGATGAAAAAGTTCTCGCAGACTTGGTGAATAGGGCTGCCTGGTATCTGCCTGACTTCGCTTTCTCCCAGGTTGAAATTGTGATTCCTGTGGATGTCAGGATAACAAAAAGAGATGTTGCATTTTTGCGAGCTCCTGCCGAGCAGCAGAGGTATATTAAACGGTTGACTAATATCAAACTGGTAAGCGAAGAGGATTTAAGCTTAAGACTAGCAGACATTATTCTAGTGTGGGATAAAAATAAACTTTTTGACATGCAGGTTTTGCCGCACATTGCCAGAACAGAAATAGTAGATCCAACATATTATTCTACTGTTGAAAGTGAAGTATATAGAAGTTTATGTTATCGCGCATTAGAGCAAGAAGAAAAGAGGTTAATCGTTGAACTGTCTAAAGTGAATTATCAAAGCTTAATAAATAAGAATAGTGGGTATGACAAGGCTTACATATTCGGAACCGGCCCTTCACTTGACCAGGCGGTGGAATTTAGCTATAGTGACGGTTTTTGTGTAGTTTGTAACAGCATAGTTAAAAACAAGGCATTGTTACAGCATATAAAACCGCAATTACTGGTTTTTGCTGATCCGGTATTTCATTTTAGCCCATGCCTTTATTCTGCGGAATTTAGAAAGCTAATGTTAGAGGCGATAAAAGAATTTGATTGCTATATCATGTTACCGGAACGCAGTGTACCGTTATACCTAGCTCATTACCCTGAGCTGGAAAATAAAATTATTGGTATGCCGGTATGCGGAGGGAATTATAATTTCCCCAGTTGTGAAAAATTTTATGTTCGAGGTTCGGCCAATATTTTAACATTATTTATGCTTCCGGTTGCATCAGCGGTGGCCGAAGAGATTTATATTATCGGGGCAGATGGAAGAAAGCCTGATGAAAAATACTTCTGGAAACATAGTTCGTCGTCCCAATTTGACGATCTTATGCAATCGGTGTTTGATACTCACCCGTCATTTTTTAGAGACCGGGTTTACACAGACTATTATAAGCAGCACTGTGATTTTCTCGAAGGTTTAATTCACTATGGCGAGAGGTTGGGAAAGAAATATTATACTCTTACACCATCTTATATTCCTGCTTTAGAATGCAGGCTTGCTAAAGGAGAAAAAAATGAAAAGCTTGAAAACTAAATTACGCAATAGAGAAGTAACTATTGGCTCATGGATAACCATTGGCCACCCTGTAATTGCAGAAATCATGGCTAAAGCCGGTTTTGATTGGCTGACGGTAGATATGGAGCACAGTGCTATTACCCTACATCAAGCCCAGCATTTGATTCAAGTTATAGAGCTTGCCGGTTGTGTACCACTGGTGCGGGTAGGAAAAAATGATGCTAACTTAATTAAGAGAGTGATGGATGCAGGGGCACATGGTGTAATTGTTCCCATGGTGAACAGTAAGGAAGATGCTGAAAGGGCTGTAAGTGCGGTTAAGTATCCTCCAATCGGAACAAGGGGGGTCGGGCTTGCCCGGGCACAGGGCTACGGGGCTGCTTTTGAAGCATATAAAGAATGGGTAGAACAGGAAAGTGTTGTTGTAGTTCAAATTGAGCACATTGATGCCGTAAACAATTTGGAAGGCATACTGACCGTGAACGGAGTAGATGCCTTTATTATTGGACCGTATGATATTTCAGGTTCGCTTGGTGTTCCCGGGGATTTTGAACATCGGGATGTAGTAGATGCGTTAAAAAGGATTAAATATATAAGCAAAAGGCTTAACGCCCTTTCAGGGCTTCATGTAATACAACCGGAGATAGAGGCTTTGGAAAATGCAATAGAGCAGGGTTACCGGTTTGTTGCTTACAGTTTGGATATTTTATTTTTAGGAAATGCGTGCAGAAATGATCTTAGGATCTTTAAAACCAAATGTCTTTCTAAATAAATTTTTGGCTGATGCCGGAATTTATGTCGGATCAAGCATTGTTGTTAAGGCGGTACCTTTTCTATTAATCCCAATTTTTACGAGGTACTTAACGCCGGAAGATTACGGGTTCTTGGGAATTTTTAATGCAGTCGTTGGTATTTTAAGCATTGTCATCGGTGTCAACACTTTTATATTTACAATCGTTAAGTACCATCAATTCGAAAGAAGGGAGTTATACCAATACAATGCAAACTCGCTTTTAATTATTGGACTAAGTGCATTGCTTTCGTTTGGGATTTTGTTTTTAATAAAGGCGCTTTTCTTTCAGGATCTTCCAGCTTGGACGCTAGTGGCCGCGGTTATGCTGGGCGTAACAGGCAGCATAATGAATCTTTATTTGTCAATGCTGCAAATGGAACGCAAAGCAGTCCGTTATGGGTTATTACAGGGTCTTCAAGCTGTACTTGCCGGGATCATTCCCTTGGGATTTGTTCTTTTGTGGTGGCAAAATTGGGAGGGTAAAGTATTAGGCAGTTTGCTGGCAGGGCTGCTAACAGGGTTAATTTCATTTTTTTATTTAAGAAAATACGTTGTATTTAAAATATCTAAGCGGAAGCTGAAAGAGATACTTGAGTATTGTTTGCCTCTTATATTTCACACTTTGGGGCTGTGGGGCATAAATTCAATTGATCGTTTTTTTTTGGTGTCAATGGTGACTCTTGAAGAAGCGGGTAAGTACACAGTAGCATATTCTTTTGGAATGATTATTGGAATTATTCATGATGCGCTTCTTAAAGCTTGGAGCCCGGTGTTTTATCAAAAAATTAAAGATGCCTCTGAAAGAACCAAAAAAATAATGGTTAAATACACCTATATCTACTGGGCATTGTCGTTTGTTTGTTTTGTTACATTCGCAATTATTATAGATATGATGTTTCCATTGTTGGTTGGCAAAAACTTTCTAGATGCAGTTAAATATATACCGTGGATTTTGCTGGCCTATACGTTTAATGGTCTTACGAAAACGGTAACAGGATATATTTATCATGTTGGCAAGACGAAAATAATTGCGATTATCACCTTTCTTAGCTTAATAGTGAATGCAATTGCTAACTATTTTTTAATTAGCTGCTTTGGCTCATTAGGTGCTGCGTACGCTACGGTATTAGCTTTTGCAGCACAGTTCTGTTTAATGTTTTTCTTTGCGTACAGGTTTTATCCAATGCCTTGGTTAAATTTAAAAAAAGGTGATAAGAATGCAGAGGTATTTAAATAGTGGTCAAACACCTTGGAGTTTAAATACAATCCAAAAGGAATATAGAGATTTACTTTTGAAAGAGCTTGGTAAAAGCATAAAATTAGCAGAAAGGGATAGCTGTCTGTGTGGTTCCAGCAGTACCGAAATTTTAGCGAAAATTGACCGTTTTGGTCTGCCTTTTAATTCATATATTTGCAGGGAGTGCGGCTTGATTTTTACTTCTCCGTATATACATGAAGATTCATTGGTTAAATACTATTCCGAATATTACCATCCGCTAACATTTGGAAGCGTGAAACCGGTGGACAGTCTCTTTGAAAGAGGGCAAGGAAGAAAAATATTTAGGTTGTTATACCCATACATAACCAAAGAAAAAATTTCTGTTTTTGAGCTTGGAGCTGGTACAGGAAGCAATTTGATTGAGTTTTCTAGAGAAGCTGAGGCTCAAGGGGTAAAAACGGTTCTGTTTGGTCTTGAGTATAATGAAAAGTATGTTGAAAGCGGAAAAAGGCGAGGGATTTCGTTAAGTTGTTTGCCGCTGGCACAATATGCCCAGAACGCGAGGGAAAAATTTGACGTAATAATATTGTCGCATGTTCTTGAACATTTTACTGATATAGAAAGCAATATTGGGTTCATCAGGAAAATATCAAAAAATGATGCATTGGTGTATGTAGAGGTTCCGGGTGTGCTCGATCTCAAATATAGATATGTTTATGATTGTGATTTTTTGAAGTACCTTACGCATGCCCATGTTTTCAATTTTTCTCAAAGCACATTGAAAAGTACCCTGGCGCGATTTGGTTTAAAGATGATGCATGGTAACGAAAAAATAGAAGCAGTATTTGTTTTTGAGGATGTCGAGCAGCAATCTGCGCTGGATGTGTGCGAAAGTTATGTTGAAATTATGCGCTACCTGAAAGACTTGGAAGAAAAGTTGAGTTACTACCAATCAAAAAATCCAAATAAAAGGCTTGTTAATCGATTAAAGACCGCAATTTATGGAAAGCTGAGAGGAATGCGAAAATGATAATACTTTGCACAACATCTAATTTTACTGCTGATAATTTTCCAGCCGGCTTGAAGGTAATCAAAAATCCCTTTAAGCGCAAGCTTACAGAAGCTGAGGTAGCCACCCTTATTGAAGAACACCAACCGGTGGGAATGATTGCCGGGGTAGAGCCATTGACAAGGGCGGTGTTGAAAAAGGCAAAAAATCTTAAAGTGATTTCTCGCTGTGGTATTGGGTTGGATTCGGTTGACCTGGAGGCAGCCAGAGCATTGGGAATTGTTGTTACCAATACTCCTGATGCGCCGACGATTCCGGTGGCTGAACTAACACTAGGTATGATCTTGAATCTTATGCGGCATCTGCATATCATCGATGCGGGAATCCGGCGGGGAAAGTGGGAGCGACCTATGGGAAGGTTGCTTCATGGAAAAACTGTTGGCATCGTGGGTTGCGGCCGAATCGGCTCTTATGTAGCTAAGTTGGTATCGGCGTTTGGGTGCCGGGTACTAGGTTGTGATCCGTATTTACAAACACACCAATATTGCAAACTTGTTTCCCTAGATACACTGCTGGCACAGTCCGATATTGTTTCATTGCATATTCCTTACTCGGCAGATAATCATCATCTAATTAGTACAACGCAGCTTGCTTTGATGAAGCCTGGAGCTATATTAATAAATGCTGCGCGTGGCGGGCTGGTGGACGAACAAGCTTTGTATGAAGCGGTTAAGTCCGGGCATCTGGGCGGTGCAGCAATAGATTGCTTTGAAAAAGAACCTTATACCGGGCCATTAAAAGAATTGCCTAATGTATTGTTGACGGCTCATATAGGATCTTATGCCAAGGAAGCAAGAACACTGATGGAACAGCAAGCAGTAGAGAATCTTGTTAGAGAGTTGCAACGTCAGGGGGTGGTTCAGTGAAGATAGTAATATTTGGCGGTTCAGGTTTTTTAGGGAGCCATGTAGCCGATGCCTTGAGCGATGCCGGGCATGAGGTTACCATTTTTGATATCAGGAAATCCCCTTATTTAAGGCCGGACCAAACTATGGTGGTAGGGGATATCCTGGATGATAGACTTGTTACTGAGGTGGTTTCTCAGCAGCAGGTGGTATATCATTTGGCCGGAATTGCCGACATCGATGAGTGCGTTTATAGGCCAGTGGATACCGTGAAATACAACATATTAGGCACGGTGCAGTTGTTGGAGGCGTGTCGCAAATCTAAGATTGAGCGATTTGTGTTTGCCAGTTCTGTTTATGTGTACAGCGACTCAGGTTATTTTTACCGGACCAGTAAACAAGCATGCGAGGCATTCATCGAGAACTATTGGGAATTGTATGGCTTGAAGTATACTATTTTAAGATATGGGTCCCTTTACGGCGAGAGGTCTGATGACCGCAATAGCATTTACCGGTTAATTAAGCAGGCAATAACGGAAGGGAAAATTACCTACAAAGGTACTGGTGATGAACTAAGAGAGTATATTCATGTACGAGATGCTGCCCAAAGCAGTGTAAAAATTCTAGCTCCTGAGTTTGAAAACCAAAACATCATTTTAACCGGCAATCAGGCTATCAGGTATAGAGAACTGCTTGAAATGATTCGTGAGATGCTTGGCAATCGAATTGAAATTGAAATTGTGCCAACGGATCGTAAGGCTCATTATAAAATTACTCCTTACAATTTTAGCCCCAAGCTGGGGCAAAAATTGGTAAATAACCCGCATATTGACATGGGTCAGGGTTTGCTGGCTTGTATGGCTGAAATTTATGAAAAAGTTTATAACAAAAAGGACGATAAATTTGGAATGTTCATAGAGAGGTCATCATGAGTCGGTGGATTTATTTGTCTTATATGTTAGATGACAAAACGCCTGTTTATGGAAATGGGAAAACTTTTTCGTATAAAGCTGAGCGTTGTATGGAAAAAGGGGATGCTTGCAATACAGCATACTTAAGTTTTCCAAACCATATAGGTACACACATAGACTTTCCTCGTCATTTTGTCAGTAATGGGAAAAGACTGAGAGACTATCCTGCCTCGTTTTGGTATTTTCGAAATGTTTATTTAATTTATATCCCAGGGGTAGAACCTGGACGGATAATCGGAACGGAAGATTTGAAGGCATCTTCTATCCCAAAAGATACTGAATTGTTGCTTGTGAAGACTGGCTTTGGATCGCTGCGGCAAGAACGTATGTATTGGGAGTCCAACCCTGCCTTTTCACCCGAACTGGCTGGCGCTCTTCGTGAACATTGCCCTGTTTTAAGAGTAATGGGTTTTGACTCGATTTCGCTATCGTCATGGCTCGACCGTAGTTTGGGCAGGAAAGCGCACAGGGCGTTCTTAGATCATTCTCGTCCCATTCTACCACTAGAGGACATGAATCTGGCAGCGGTTGATGAGACGACGGTATTTAGGCAGGTGGTGGTTAGTCCGCTGAGCGTGGCCGAGGCAGATGGTTCTCCCTGTACAGTATTGGCGGAGGTAGACTGATGAAGTGGGAAGCTATTTTTTTCGATTTTGATGGAGTAATAGTAGATTCTGTAAATATTAAAACTGAAGCTTTTGCTGAAATGTTCAGGAAGTACGGACCTGAAATAGAAGCCAAAGTTGTGGCCTATCACTTAGCTAACGGGGGAGTATCCAGATATGAGAAATTTCGCTACTGGTACCAGACACTGTTGAACCGCTCTATAGATGAAAGACAAATAAAAGAGTTATCGCGACAATTTTCTAAGTTGGTACTAAAAAAAATGATTGATGCTCCATTCAAAGAAGGGGCTTTAGAAACACTAAAAGTAATTAAATCCCAAAACCTGCCTGCTTATATAGTAACGGGGACGCCGAATGATGAAATTCAATATATAGTAAAGGCCAAGCGCTTGGAATCCTATTTTAACGAAATACATGGTTCGCCGAGGAAAAAGGACGAGATTATTAACGATATTTTGCAAAGAAAAGGCTACTTGCCAAAAAACTGCTTATTTATCGGCGATTCTACAACCGACTATGCGGCTGCTTTGAAAACTAATGTGTACTTTCTTGGAATTGTGCCAAAGGGAGTGGAGTCACCTTTTCCGGAAGGAACGCCTGTTTCTTCAGTTGTTACTCTTGATGCGTTTAAGATGAGCAAGTAAGTCAGGTATGAGAATAAGGGGGCCGGCTCTTGACAAGGGACAAAGCTTAAAGGTATTTTTCTTTCTAGTACTAGCAATTAAAGGTAATTCGTCTCAAGTCAAAATTGCTCCCAGATGCTGACCGCTGGAAGGGGCTAACATATGACATCCCAGCGCATCGCGCTCATCACCGGCATTACCGGGCAGGACGGGGCCTACCTGGCCGAATTCTTGCTGGCCAAGGGCTACCAGGTGCACGGCGTAAAACGCCGCGCCTCGCTGTTCAACACCGACCGGATCGATCATCTTTATCAGGGCCCGGATGTTCCCGACCGCAACTTCATCCTGCACTACGGCGACCTGACGGATTCCACCAACCTGATCCGAATCATCCAGGAAGTGCAGCCGGATGAGATCTACAACCTGGCGGCCCAAAGCCACGTACAGGTTTCTTTCGAGACCCCGGAGTACACCGCCAATGCGGACGCCCTGGGGACGCTGCGCCTCCTGGAGGCGATCCGGATCCTGGGGTTGGAAAAGAAAACCCGCTTTTACCAGGCTTCCACCAGCGAGCTTTTCGGTAAGGTCCAGGAGACGCCGCAGAAGGAAACCACGCCCTTTTACCCCCGATCGCCGTACGCGGCGGCCAAGCTCTACGCCTACTGGATCACGGTCAACTACCGGGAAGCATACGGGATCTACGCTTGCAACGGCATCTTGTTCAACCACGAGTCCCCCATTCGGGGGGAGACCTTTGTGACCCGGAAGATCACCAGGGCGGTGGCTCGGATCAAGCTCGGGCTGCAGGAGCGGCTCTACCTTGGCAACTTGGACGCCAGGCGAGACTGGGGCCACGCCCGGGACTTCGTCGAGGCCCAGTGGCTGATGCTGCAGCAGGACGAACCGGGGGACTACGTGATCGCGACCGGGGAGCAGCACTCGGTCCGGGAGTTCTGCGAACTGGCCTTCCGGGAAGTGGGTATTGAGATTAGGTGGCGCGGGCGGGGACTTGACGAGGTGGGAATTGCAGACGGTAAAGTGCTCGTTTCGGTCGATCCCCGCTATTTCCGGCCGACCGAAGTGGAGTCCCTGGTGGGCGACGCCAGCAAGGCCCGCGCCAAGCTGGGCTGGCGGCCGAGGACCACCTTTCGGGAACTGGTGGCCGAAATGGTCCGGGAAGACCTCCGGCTGGCCGAAAGAGACCTGGTGTGCAGGAGAAACGGTTACCCGGCTTTCGGTCGCCACGAAGATTAGGTGTTGAGAGGGAGTGTGGTCAATGAGTGGTTTCGCCCAGGAACTGGACGCCCGGGTGTATGTGGCCGGCCACCGGGGCTTGGTGGGCAGTGCTATTGTCCGGGCCCTCAAGGCCCGGGGCTACCGGAATCTTATCTTGAGGACCTCGGCCGAGCTGGACCTGCGGGACAGCGCGGCGGTGGCGAGTTTCTTTGAGAAGGAGCGGCCCGACTACGTGTTTTTGGCCGCGGCGAAGGTCGGCGGCATTCTGGCCAACAGCACCTACCCGGCCCAGTTCATCTACGATAATTTAATGATCCAGGCCAACGTGATCCATGCCGCCTACCGCCAAGCCGTCAGGAAGCTTTTATTCCTGGGCAGCTCGTGTATCTACCCGAAGCATGCTCCCCAACCCATGAAGGAGGAGTACCTGCTGACCGGCCCCCTGGAGCCGACCAACGAACCCTACGCGGTGGCCAAGATCGCCGGGATCAAGCTGTGCCAGGCCTACAACCGGCAGTACGGCACCCGGTTCATCAGCCTTATGCCGACCAACCTGTACGGCCCAAACGACAACTTCGACCTGGAGACCGCCCACGTGATCCCGGCTCTGATCCGGAAATTCGACACGGCCAAGGAGGAAGGGGCGCCTTACGTCACTGTCTGGGGCACCGGCACCCCGCGCCGGGAATTTTTGCACGTCGATGACCTGGCCGCGGCCTGCCTGTTCCTGATGGCCCACTACGACGAGAACGAGCCGATCAACGTCGGCACGGGCGAGGATCTCCCGATAGCCGAGCTGGCCGCCATGATCAAAGAAGTGGTCGGCTACCGGGGGGAGATAGTCTATGACCGGAGCAAACCGGACGGCACGCCCCGGAAGCTGCTCGACGTGACCCGCATCCGGAGCCTGGGCTGGCGGCCCGAAATCGACCTTGAAGAGGGCCTCCGGGATACTTACGCCTGGTACCGGCGGCACTTGGCCGGGGGAGCGTGAGGCTTGGCGGGGGTAGATCCCCGACTCCCAGAGAGACCGGTGACGGGGGACCCGGTACGGACAAGCGGGACCGGGGCGCTAAGGTGCTGGAGGATCCGGAAAGGATTTGGCGGGTGGGCGGAGAAGGGGAAGAAACCCGAGAGGCGCCCCGGAGTTGGCAAATTGTGCCTGGTAAAGACCCAGGTAAAGTTTAAGGTGTAAGGCGCAACTTTTAGGGGGGGGGGTAAGAAGTGAACCAAGACACAGTGAATCAGGAACCGCTAATCTCGGTCATCGTGGCCGTGTTCAACGGTGCCCAAACTTTGCAGCGCTGCATCGATAGTGTGGCCGGCCAGACCCATCCCCACAAGGAGCTGATCATCATGGATGGCGGCTCCACGGACGGCACGGTAGATATCTTGCGGGCCAACAGCGATAAAATCACTTACTGGGAGTCCGAGCCGGACCGGGGCATCTACCACGCCTGGAATAAGGCGTTGGAGCATGCTAAAGGAGATTGGATCTGCTTTCTGGGGTCAGACGATTACTTTTGGAAGCCGGATGTGCTGGAGCGGATGAGAGAGCATTTAGTCAGGGCCGCATCTGTCGGGATAAGGGTGGTATACGGGCAAATAGCGAGAGTGACAGAACTAGGCGAAGTGGTTTGTCTTACCGGTGAACGGTGGGAAAATATTCGGCAGCAGTTTTTACAGAGGATGATTATCCCTCATCCGGGGCTAATGCACCATAAAAGTCTTTTTGAAGTACATGGCAAATTCGATGAAAATTTTCGTATTTCTGGGGACTATGAGTTTTTACTGAGAGAGCTAAAAACAAGAGAAGCTTACTTTATAAACAATTTAACCGTAGTCGGAATGCAAGTAGGCGGTGTAAGTTCTGACCCGGCAAATAAAGTACAGGGTTTGCTGGAAGATGCACGGGCTCGGCGAAATAATGGAATAAGGCCTATTACTGTACTTTGGATTAGGACATATTTGAAAGCTGTTATACGTCCGTACTTAAAACGAGTGCTTGGTGAAAAACTAGTCAGGCGTTTGGCCATCATTGAGGGTCGTTTGGCCGGGCATCCTTCTGCGTGGGAAAAAGAGAATTTAGAAAGAGAGCAACATAAAATAAAAAGTGGAGTAAAGTAAGGGTTAGGAAAGATATGATAATCACCTTGTGGCACTAACCTGACCGATTGCTGAACCTATAGTCCCTTGCAATCTGTGTTTCACAAGGCTCGCTCGTGGTATTCTTTTTTCATTTTAAACATCTGCATTGGCAGAAGGTACAGCCTGATGATTCGGATGTAGATCAAGCCAGGAGCTGTTTACCAGATATTAGTTAGCATTGCTGACAACGACGGCTAGCTTGTGTTAGCTGGTAGCACTTTGTGCTAAAAGCATTACGGATTCAAGATAGAGCAATACTGGGAATGAACAAAGCGGTCAAGGACAACATTATGGCTGGTCCTTGTCGGCCATGGTCGCCCGCGGATAATGGTGCAGGCAAGGTTCGGGCAAGATCTTTTGGAATTCCTTGAATTAACGAAATTAGACAAAGGTTCCCGCAACAATTTGTCCGAAGGATGCTTTTGCAGATAAATTTGAATTGGACCGGATGGTGCGAAATGAAACGTCGGCATAGATGGATTATATTGCTTTTCCCAGCGTCAGTGTTCTTCATGATGTTCGATTTTTTATCGGTGCATCCTGACGTTTCTGTCTCAATTTACAGGACTGCGCAGATTGTGATCTTGTGTATGCTCGTTATTTTTTTAATAAATAGAAATCCAAAGTTCAGTTTGAATAACCCTACTTTTTTACTACTGATAGGTTTTTTATTTATAATTCTTGCTTCTAGCCCTTTTTCAGTTAATGTCAATAATTCCTTATTCGAAGCCTTTCGACTGGCTCAATTCATTGCTTTAGCTTTTGTTATGTCTCTTTTCTTAAAGAATGTTTGGAAAGAGGAATATTGGATTTATCTTTCCACTACAATGCTCTGGAGCGGAGTTATTGCTGGACTTTCAATCATTACGGACCATCTAGCGATTACTAATTTCTCATCTTTGTACATTGATAGAGCATGGCTAGCTGAAATAAGACAGTTCGGAATATTAGGAGAGGCGAACTTTGCTGCTGGCAAATTGGGCATCTTTTTGCCGTTTGTATTCCTGTTATGGCGGTATTATAATCATCGTGGGAAACTGATCAAAGCATCACTTGCTCTCATTGCTTTATTTATCATTTTGATTGCTATGTTTCTAACAGGTTCGAGGATGGGAGGAGTGATTGCTGGTTTGTCCACCTTGGTTTTTCTTTTCAGGGAAACAAGACAATTTTTAAGACCCCGGGCTGTCTTTGGTGCAGCGTCGGTAGTTCTTATTATAAGTTTGTTGGTTCTTATGAGTGGTTACCATATTATTGATTCGCCTCGAGTTTCTGCCCTCATGATGCGATATACGCAACTACCTATTCACATTGTAGCTATAGGAGGGGGGGCTACTGAAGCTTCCATCGCTGAACGTATAGATATTTTTTTCATAGGACTTAAAATGTTTGCTGACCACGCTGTAACCGGAGTAGGATTAGGTAATTACCCTTATGCGATCGGCGAGTATGGACCGTGGGGTTACAAATACGCCCATAATACTTTTGTATCAATATTGGCTGAGACCGGCTTTATAGGTTTCATCTTCTTTCTGGGATTGTTTGTGCGAATAGGAAGAAATATATATCACTATTATCAAAGGTCAAGTTACAGCGATTTCTACTTCTACTTAGGGATGTCTTTTATCAATCTCATGATTATGCTTTTTTTCTTGAGTGACTTTGGAAATAAATATTTTTGGGGGTTCTTTGTTGTCTTATCTATTTATTTTGATTATGCTAAACGATCCAGAGTTGCGATAGGAGGTCGAGTTTTGTCATAAATCTGCCAATGGTGCTCAGTGAGCCAAGATAAAAAGTAGGGGGGCAGCGATGACGAAAATGCAGCATCCGCTGATTAGTGTGGCAATTGTCACCTGGAACCGGCGTCGATATGTGCTCAGGGCAATTGAATCGGTCTTTGAACAACCCTATCGCCCTGTTGAAGTCATAGTTGTAGATTCTGCGTCTTTTGATGACACTGTTGGGACTATTAAAGAGGCCTACCCGGAGGCGCAAATCATACGATTGCACAGAAACCTTGGTTGTCCCGAAGGTCGCAATGTGGCGTTGGCTAATTGTTCTGGGGATATCATCTTCTCATTGGATGATGACGCTTGGCTTTCTCCTGCCACATTGAAGCTTTGTGTGGAACGGTTTCAGAAAGAGCCGGACTTGGGGATCATTGCTTGCCATGTTTTGGCTCCGGAAGAAAATAGGCCAGCCAATGTCAGAGAATACTATACTTATCATTTTAGCGGAGGTGCTTGTGCAATTAGAAAAGAGGTTTTAAGCAAGGCAGGTTACTTTCCTTCTGATTTTTTTCGTCAGGCCGAAGAAGGCGATTTAGCTTTGCGGGTTATTGAAGCAGGTTATTCTATTCTTTGCTATCCCAAGGCTGTTATCTATCACGAGCGAGTTCCCATCAATCGCAACAATAAGCTCTTTATGTTTTACGGGTGTCGGAACGAGCTTTATACAGTAATTAGACGATATCCATTGTTTCTTGTGCCGGTGGCGGTACTCTGGAAGGTTCTTATTTGGAATTGGGCTGGAGTTAAAAAATTTGCGCTTCATTACACTTTAGGAGCATGTGTTGTCGTAGTATTAAAACTTCCCTGGCTGCTTCTGCGAAGGGAAGCGGTTTCTTTAAGGACAATTAGAAAGATTGTGATGCTTAGGAAAAATCTCGACCGAAAGTGAGCTGCCGATGAATTACAAAAAGCTCTATGAAAAGCAATACGGAGAGAAGAAGCTGGTAAATGTTCCTCAACGGCAGTTTTGGGGGCTGCGAAAGCTCTTGAAAAAGTACGATTGGGATCGGTATACAGCCGCCGCGCAGCTTGTTGGCCGAGGGGGGGGCAGGATTTTGGACATCGGTTGCGGAGAAGGTTATCTGCTGAGAAGGCTTGGGGGTAAGTTCGAGGAGCTTTATGGCCTAGATGTAGCTCCTTCCCGTCTACGGGAGGCAGAACAAAAAGTCAAAGAGCACTGTCCGGCCGGGATGTCGAAATTCAGCTTTGTCGAAGGCAATGCGGATGAGCGCCTCCCTTTTCCAGACGGTTATTTTGATGCTATCACTTGTATTGCGGTCATTGAGCATGTCTATGACGTTTTCTCCCTGGTAAAAGAGGCGCACCGAGTGCTCAAGCCGGGCGGCTACGTCATCGCGCAGGTTCCGAATATTGCCTATCTAAAGTATCGAATTTCATTATTGTTAGGGAAACTACCGGCCACCAGTTCGCCGCACAATTGGGAAGAGATTGGCTGGGATGGAGGACATATTCACTATTTCACGATGGAGAAGTTTTGCTGGCTGTTTGAATCCCAGGGTTTTAAAATCGAAAAAAGGAGCGGTAGCGGTTTTCTTGCTCCTTTTCGGAACTGGTGGCCCGCTCTTTTGTGCGGGGATTTGGTTGTTAAGGCCGTGAAAAAATGAAAGAGACGAAGGTATTATTCATCACCAATATCATTTCTCCATACCGAATTCCTCTTTGGAATTATCTTCACCAAGTGGCGGATTTTGATTTTAAGGTCGTTGCTCTGGCGGAGAAAGAGGCCAATCGTGAGTGGCGGGTGGCGAAAGAGCAGATCAAGTTCGATTACCAGATATTGCCCGGGTTTCATAGGTTCATCCGCAGCAGGGAGTTGCCGCTTCACCTGAACCGGGGTCTGTGGCGGGCGTTGCGTCAGTACAAGCCTGATATTATCATTACCTCGGGGTATGACGCGCCGGCCTATTGGCAAGCGCTGCTGTATTGCAAGTTTTTCAAGAAAAACTACATCCTCTGGAACGGGACCACTTTGCTGAGTGTGGGCACGACTGGCGGGCTTGTCGGTCGAATGAAGCGAGTCATTATTAAAGGGGCCGACCGATATATCGCTTACGGGACGAAAGCGGCCGAATATCTGGTACATATGGGTGCTCCGGAGGGGCATATCTACGTCGGGGTTAACACGGTAGATATGGACTGGTTCAGGGAACAGACAAAAAAGCTTGCCCAGAGTAAGATTCTTCAAGAGGAGCGCGCCGCCTACCCCAAACTCCTGCTGCTTTACGTCGGTCAATTAGTCAAGCGAAAGGGGCTCTTCCAGGTGCTCAAAGCGCTTGGTGAACTGAATGATCCCGAGATCGGTCTACTGATTGTCGGTAGCGGGCCACAGGAAAAAGAGCTTAGGTGCTTCTGCCAGGAGCAGGAGTTAAAGAACGTCTACTTTGAAGGCTTCCACCAGCAGGACGGGCTTCCGAAATACTACGCCCTTTCCGATGTATTGCTCATGCCTTCTTTCGAGGAGGTGTGGGGGCTGGTAGTCAACGAAGCTTTGGCCGGCGGGCTGTACGTGCTTTGTTCGGATCGTGCCGGAGCGGCGTATGACCTTATTGAGGAGGGTTGGAACGGCGCGCTGTTTGATCCGCATAATGTCGGAAAGCTTGCGCTGCTGATTCGGGAAACCAAGGAGCAGCTCGGAAAGATCCGCGCGCGGCGGGAGGCCATCAGCGAACATGCCTGTCGGGAGTTCGGCATCGAGCGTTCGGCCAAGGTCTTTTTGGAGGCGGTTGGATCTTTCGGGTGACTGGAATAAGGGGGATGATGAAGCAGGATGAACATTACCGTGGTGGGTCTGGGATATGTAGGGGCGGTGGCGGCGGTGGCCCTGGCGCATAGTGGTCACGAGGTGCTGGGCGTGGATGTGGATCGGGAAAAGGTCGCTGCCTTTCAGCAGGGGATCTGCCCTTTTCACGAGCCCGAGCTGCCGGGCTTGCTTTCTTCGGGCCTGGCCGCAGGCCGGCTTCGGTTTCAGCACCCCCAAGAGGTGACGGTGCCCCTCGGGGAAATCATCCTGGTGGCGGTGGGCACACCCTCCCGGCCGTACGGCGGGACCGATCTTTCCCAGGTCCGGGCGGCCATCCAGTGGGTCCGGCAGCGCCGGCCCGGGCCGGCGGTTTTGGTGATGAAAAGTACGGTGCCGCCGGGGACCGGCCGGCGCCTGGTGGACGAAGAATTAGCCGGTACCGGGCTACGGTACGTGGCCAATCCGGAGTTTTTGCGGGAGGGACAAGCGGTCCGCGATTGGTTCCATCCCGACCGGATCGTGATCGGCGGAGAGGACGAAGAGGCCATCGACCTGGTAAAAAAGATGTTCGCCGGGATCAAAGCTCCCGTTCTGGTTACTGGGATCACGAGTGCCGAAATGATCAAGTACGCGGCCAATGCCTTTCTGGCCACCAAAATTTCGTTCATCAACGAGGTCGCCGGTCTGTGCGCCCGGGTGGGGGCCGATATTGACGAGGTTGCTTACGGGATCGGACTTGACCCGCGTATCGGGCCGAGTTTCCTGCGGGCCGGGTTGGGGTACGGAGGTTCGTGCTTTCCCAAGGATGTGCGGGCGCTTGAGTTCTGCTCGGCGGTCAACGGCTACAATTTCGAACTGCTCCGGGCGGTGATCAACGTCAACAACCGCCAGCGGTTGCTGCCCCTGCAGGCCCTGCGCCGGGTCTTCGGGACGGTCAAAGGAGTAAAGGTGGCCTTGCTCGGACTGACCTTCAAGCCCGGCACCGACGACCTGCGGGAGGCTCCCGCCCTGGACATCGGGCGGCTGCTGATCGAGGAGGGCGCCGAGGTGCGGGCCTACGACCCCCAGGTGGCGGCCGGGAACGGACACCCCTTGTTACCAGGGGAGATTGATCTCCGGACGTCGGCCCTGGAAGCCTTGCAAGGGGTGCAGGCCGCCGTCCTGGTTACCGAATGGCCTGAATTTTGCGAGTTGCCGTGGGAGCAGGTAGTTCAGATTATGGTTTCGCCCCGGTTGATCTTCGATGGCCGCAATGCGTTAGACGGCCGTAAGCTAATCGAACTGGGGTTTCGATATCAGGGTGTAGGTCGCGGTGGAGCGTAGTGGGTAGATTCGCTAGGCCATGAAAAACTGGTTTACCAGGGAATGAGGGTGCGCCAAAGCCGGTTCAGGGGAAACAGGCGGGGTGAAAAAAATGAAGATACTACACGTGGTAATCAGTCTTGCACCTGAATGGGGCGGGCCGACAAAGGTGGTACATGAGCTGACCGAAGCCCTGGTTGAAAAGGGCGTGGAAGTGTCCCTTTTTGCCCCGGTGCGAAGAGGGGGCGAGGCGGAGATTGCCCGGCCTAAAGGAGTGAATTTGCAGCTTTTTAGAGAAGGTTTTTTGGCTCGCTGGTGGTCCGGCTATTCACCGGGTTTGGCCCGGGCGGTGGCACAAGAGGTGGGTAAGTTTGATCTGGTGCATATCCATGAACTGTGGAGCCATCCGCATCTTGCGGCTTACCGGGCGGCAAGAAAAGCAAAAAAGCCGTACGTGGTGACCGTTCACGGGGAGTTGGAGCCGTGGGCGATAAACCATAAAGCATTGAAGAAGAAGGTATATTCGGCACTGATCCAGCGGCGTATTTTGCAAAAAGCGGCCGCGCTGCACGCGATCACCGCCGAGGAGGTTAAGCATATCCGGGCTTTCGGGGTGGATAACGAAGTCTTTATGACTCCCAACGGGATCAACCCGCAGGAGTTTCAACTGCTGCCTGCGCGTCGGGAACTGGAGCGGCTTTACCCTCAACTTGTCGGGAAACAGGTAGTGCTGTTTCTAGGCCGCCTGCACCCGAAAAAGGGGCTTGACATTTTGGCCCGGGCTTTTGGCAAGGTGGCCAGGGAGCGAGACGACCTTTGTTTGCTGGTGGTGGGGCCGGATAGCGAGGGCTACCGGGCCGAGGTGGCGAAAATCTTGGAGGCGGAAGGTGCTTTGGGCAAAGTGGTCTTTGCCGGGATGTTGACCGGGCGCGAAAAACTGGCGGCTTTGGGTGGGGCGGATGTTTTCGTGCTTCCTTCATATTCCGAAGGTTTTAGTATCGCTATTTTGGAAGCGATGGCCTGCGGTCTTCCGGTAGTCATCACCCGCCAATGCCATTTCCCCGAGGTGGCCGCGGCCGGAGCCGGGTTGATCATCGAACCGGAGGTAGGGGAATTGGCTGCGGCGTTGGAAAAGCTACTGCGTGAACCGCAGTTGCGGCAAGAGATGGGCAGTAACGGCCGGCGGCTGGTGAACGAAAAATTTACCTGGGCTAAGATTGCCGGCCAGATGATCTGGTTGTATAAAGAAGCACTGAAAAGGCAGAAGTACTAAATGGGCCGAGGATATATCTTCCAAAGCTTAATGTCGAAAACAAGCCAGAGGAAAGAAATACTTGTAAACCAAGGATTGGGTTGGGAATGAAATTACTAGTCGTGAACCAGTATTATGCGCCGGACGTATGTGCCTCGGGGCAATTGCTGGCCTCTTTGTGCGAAGGCTTGGCGGAGAGAGGTTTCCAGATCGACGTGGTGTGCGGGTTTCCCAGTTACACCGCTGATGCTCCGGACGCTCCGGCCTACGAAGAGCAGCCGAATTTGACTGTGCGTCGGGTGGCGACCGGGGGCGTTAAAGGTCGGCTGGGGATGCGACAGAGAATCCGGGGTTACTTGGGGTTCCTGCTTGCGGCTTTTGGGACGGTACGCCGTCAAAGTCGAAATCAAAAGTACGCTGTGGTGCTTACGCTTTCCAATCCCCCGTTTGTAGGGTTACTGGGAGCATGGGTTAAGCGTTTCAGGGGGGCGCGGTATGTTTGTGTGTTGCACGATATTCATCCGGACATTTTGATTCGCACCGGTCGGTTGAAAAAGGGTCTGGTTACAGGGCTATGGGAGATCATTAACCGGCTTATCTTTAGGTTTGCCGATGCGGTTGTGGTTTTAGGGCCGCGAATGGCCGAGCATCTGCGGAAGCACAAAAGAGTGCCGCAAGAGAAGATTTACGTGATACCCAACTGGTCCTTAGGCGAGATCGAGCCCCTCCCCCGGCAGAACTCGTTCCGTGAAACTCATAAGCTGGGGGACGCGCTGGTGGTTCTTTATGCCGGAAACATGGGCATCCTGCATAATCTTGAATGGTTGATAGAATCGGCGGCCGAACTGAAGGGGCGGAATATCAAGTTCGTATTCGTTGGTGAGGGTGAAAAGCGTTTCTTCCTGGAGAAGCAGGCTGAGCAGAAGCGGTTGGACAACGTGCTGTTTTTGCCTTACCAAGAGGCGGAAACGCTGAACACAATGCTTTGCGCCGCAGATATTTGCGTGGTTGCTTTGGAACCGAAGGCGGCCGGCTTGGCCGTACCCTCCAAAACATACTCGATTCTGGCCGCCGGCCGGGCGATTCTGGCGCTTGCCTCTGAGAATGATGATCTCGCCGCGGTGGTAAGGCAGTGGAAATGCGGGTGGGTGGCCCAAAACAGCGCCGAGGTGACGGAGATTATTCAAGCTGCCAGCAAACAGCCGGACGAGGTGGTCCGGCGCGGAAAGCGGGCACGGACGGCGCATAAAAGCACCTTTTCGAGGGAGAGTGCGCTGGCGTTATACGCCGACTTGATCAAGAGTGTGGTGGACAGTCAGCGGGTGAACAAAGAAGCGCTTTGATGGACAAAATGATCAGCCGCGGCTGGCCAGGATTTCGCGCGTTTTCCGGGCCACCAGCGCCGCATCCCCCCGGGGACTCCACGTTCAGCCGGATGAGGGGCTCGGTGTTCGGCGGGCGCAGGTTGAACCGCCAGTTTTCGAACTCCAGGCCGAGGCCGTCGGTCACCGCCGCCTGGGCGCCGCCGCCCACCGGCGGATGGAGGAACGCTTCAGCTTGCCAACGGTCGTTTCACTGTATGAGGAACCGTACCGGGAGATTATCGAAAAAGTAAAGGCCAACGGACAGCGCAAACCGGATAGTTCCCGGGTTAGGGAGATCGTTGGGGGGAACAACAAATGGGTCAAACCAAAACAGCCGTTTTAGGGCTGGGGTATGTAGGATTGCCTCTGGCCCTGAGAATAGTCCGGTGTGGGTATACGGTTTACGGGATCGGCCGAGATGCCCAGAAGATCGGACAACTGCTGGACGGTGTGTCTTTATGTATTGATGTGCCGCACGCGGCAGTGGCCGAGGCCGTTAGAGACGGCAGAATCCGGCCGGGTACCGGTAACGCCGCGCTGGCCGAGGTGGAAGCAGTCAGCATTTGCGTACCAACCCCTTTGCGGAAGACCAAGGATCCGGATCTTTCCTATGTTATGGCGGCGGTCTCCGAGGTGGGGAACCACCCGCAAAAGGGGCAGTTGGTTCCTGGAGAGCACTACCTATCCGGGCACGACCGGTGAACTGGTGTGGCCGGCATTGGAGAAAGCGGGGCGGGACTTTTCCTGACCTTTTCGCCGGAACGGGTGGATCCCGGGAATAAGGACGTTAGCGACGTGCGGGAATCTCCGGCGGAGGACCTGTATGCTTTGTCGCGAAAATAGAGGGCGGAGGTTGATTACGAGGAGGACCTGTGCAGTGGAGCCGGTGGTAAAAATCAGGGATCCCATCCACGGTATGATCGAGCTGAGCGCCGGTGAGGCGACTATTGTCCGCCACGAGTTCTTTCAGCGCCTGCGGGATATCCGTTAACTGGCATTGACCTGCCTGGTTTATCCCGGCGCTACCCATACGCGGTTTGAACACAGTTTGGGAGTGATGCATTTAGCTGGCCGCATGATGGATGCGCTGTACAAGCGGGGTTTGGTGCGGAATCATTTTGATAAACCGGAATGGGAAAGGATGCGCCGGTTATTCAGAAGTATTTCCCCGACATAAGAGAAGAAGTTATAGCTCTAATTGGCAAGGGTTTTTTGGGAAGGGACCGGGTTTTTCTGGGAAACATCATTAGATGGGGAGATAGACGCGGACAAGCTGGATTACCTGCTTCGGGACTCGCATTACTGCGGGGTGCGGTACGGCAAGTACGACTTGGAGCGGATATTGGATACCGTCACCGTGGTGCCGACCAGCGAAACGGCGGGTACGGCTGGACAGTCCGGGGGTTGGCCTGGCGGTTTGGACCGGCTGGAAGATTATCTCTTCCTGGATGACTGTACGGTGTGGGTCGCCATCCGGGAAATGCGGCAAAAGAATGAGTGGGCGCGACGGATTTATGACCGGGATCATCTTTCGGAGGCTTTTGTCAGCCTGCCGCAGCACACCGGTCTGGCCATTTATATGATCTTTTCGGAAATGAAGAAACGGTTTGAGGCAGAATACGGCAATGACCAATTTACCGCTTATGTTGACGACAAGGCGCGAAAATTACCTACCAACCCGTTTTTTGGCCTGAGGAGACAGGAGGAAGGAAAGGATGATCGGGAAGACCGGCGCTTTGTCAGTATTATGGTGCAGGACAAACACGTACCCACACAGTGCCATTCCATCTTTGACTGTTCGCTTCCATTGCGGCTATTATCGCGGAAAAACGTCAATTTGGTCCAATTTTATGTCAGTCGGGAAAAGAAGGAGGCAGGACGCTGGTGTAATGAACAGTATCTGCAGATAAAGTCCGAGGTGAATAATATCGAGCAGGGGTGGACTTGATGGAATTGGAAGTCCTTATAGCTTATTTGGCGAGGCGGGTGCCGATAAAGGGTAGGAAGGCTCTGCAAAAGCTGGTATACTTTTGCCAGGAGGCGGGTGTGCCGGTGCGGGCCAGTTTTCGCATGCATATTTATGGACCATACAGCATCGAGGTGGCCGAGGAATTAGGCGAGGCGATTGCCAAGGGGATTATCAAAGTCGGTGGTGACGGAGTGCGATTTGAGCCCGGTCTGGCCTGTGAAAAGGTTGTGGCGGCGCACGCGGAAGGTCTGGCCGCGCATCGGGAAAAGATCGAAGAGGTGTTGCAACGGTTGGGCGGGTTTGCTCCGATCAATCTGGAATTGTACGCCACCGTGCATTTTATCGCCACGGCATTGCGTGAGGTATACGGTAGCGTCAGTGAACAAAAGGTGCTGGATGAGGTGTTGGCAGCCAAAGGGGATAAGTTTTCGCCCACAACAGTAAGTAAAGCGTACCGTAGTTTAGTTGAATGGGGCTGGTTGGCGGGAGACGCGCACGATTTACCGGCTCCCCGTGAAGCCCATTAGCAGGTGGACAGCATTAAATCTAATGCGCCAGAGGCAAGGCTGGCCGGCAGCTGCCGCAGGAGGATACCATGACTTCGGCAGAACTGAGAAAAGCGATCATCGCGTCACTGGAGGACCAGGGCTTCATCGTCGAAGGCCAACGCATTTTTCCCCCCGCTTTTGATAAGGAGCAAATACGCCGCCTCCACGCTGCGGCGGTGGCCGAGCGGGTGGCGCGCGCCCGCTCACGCCTGGAGCGCCATGAGGATCGCCTCCTCCGGTGGATCGCGGCCGGCGGCGAGGTGGTGCCGGAGCGCATCCGACCCCGGCTCGTGGCGGTGCGGGCGGGAACGGAGGCGGAACTTCTTTTCCGCTACGCGGCGCTCCACTGGAGCGTTCCGGTATCGAGCGGGTACGGGCGGCGGCTCCGCTTTCTGGTGGTCGATGAGCAAAACGACAAGCTGATCGGGATTTTTGGTTTGGGCGACCCGGTTTTCGGTCTGGGGGCGCGGGACCGGTGGATCGGCTGGGATGTGGCGGCGCGCAAAGAGCGCCTGCACCACGTGATGGACGCGTTTGTGCTCGGGGCCGTGCCGCCGTATTCGTTTCTCCTCTGCGGCAAGTTGGTGGCCATGCTGGTAGCCAGTAACGAGGTTCGAGGGACTTTCAGGCAAAAGTATGGCGCCAAGCGTCAGTCGGTTATCCGGGGCCGGGCGCTCGACGGCCGGCTGGTGCTGGTGACGACCACTTCGGCTCTGGGAAGGTCGTCTCTTTACAACCGGGTGGCCTATGACGGCCGTCTACTCTACCACCGCGTGGGTTTCACCCGCGGTTCCGGGGAATTCCACTTCTTCAACGGACTGTATCAGGCCATTGCCCAGTATGCAGCGGAGTTCTGCCGGCCCACGGCCAAGAACGAAAAGTGGGGGAGCGGTTTTCGCAACCGCCGCGAGATTGTCAGGAAGTGTCTGGCGGGTCTCGGCCTGTCACCGGATCTGCTCTACCATGGCGTCCGCCGGGAGGTTTTCGTTGTTCCCCTGGCCGAAAACGCGCGGGAGTTCCTCCAGGGGGAGCACGCACAAGTCCGCTGGTGGGATCAGTCCGTGGAGGACCTGTTCCGCTTTTTCCGCGCGCGCTGGCTTCTACCCCGGGCCGCGCGTGACCGGCGCTACCGGGATTTCGACCCCGAGTCCTGGCGCCTTTGGGGGAGAAAGGGGGCCGCCGAATGACCGAGAAGAACACGCCTTTTGCAGACCTGCCGACGGTGCTGGTGGAAGATGTGCTTCGTGAGGCCGGCCGGGCGGGCGAACTTCTTCTGGGCGCCTTGCGGCAGGCGCAGGAATTCCGGGCCGACTACCGCCAAAAGCTGCTGGCCCTGGGTCTGGTGCAGCACGAATCTGAGCTGGGGTACCCCGGTCAAGTGCCCACTACCTGTGCGACCGATGGTTCTTATGCGATCGAGCGCTTGCTTACGGCGGACCTGGCGGCCGCCGCGGCGGTGGCGGTCGAGGGCTTGACGCCGCCGTCCGAGAAGCGGTACTGGGAGCAGCCGCACCACATGACCTTCGTGGCGGCGGAGGTGCATCACGAGAAAACGGCCACCGTGCTGCGTGCGGTGATGCTGGGACGCGAGCTCCTGTTGGCTACCCGGGCGCCGCACGACCTGGTGATGTTGGACGGCACCGTGACACTGCCCATCATTTACTTCAACCAGGCCATCAACGCGGCGCCGCACGTACCCGCGCTCCGCTGTTCCCAGGAATTCCTCGCCCGTTGCGACGCCTATCTGGAGGCCTACCGGGTGATCCTGCGGCCGGCCCGGTCGGACCGGCAGTTCATCGCCCTGCCCAAGTATTCCACCCGGCGGGAGATCGGCCGGCTGGCCGGCTGGTCCGGCGCGCATGATGACCGGGGTCTTTTGAGCCTGCTGCTGCGGCCGGGCGAACTGACCAGGCCCCAACCGCTCGAGCAACCGGGGCAGCCGTGGCATATCAACGCGAACCGGCTTACCGGGGCTTCCCGCCGGCGGGTCGAAGAACTGGCGGAGGCCGTCGTGGAGGGGCTTGGACAGGTCTATGTTTTTTATTACAAACCGCATAAATGGCTGCCTGCCCTACGGGTGGAAGCGAGCCGGGAGGTGGTTTTGAATTCCCACCGTCTCGCCGTCGTCATCCAGGGGCTGAAGCACCAGTGCGCCACGCCGTCCATGCTGGAGCCCTACCCCCTCTTCCTGGCCGACCGGACGGTAAAGGCGGTGACCCGTGCGCTTCCTGCTTTTCGCCAGGTGACGACGCAGCGCATCGCCGCTGAGTACGAGGGGGACATCGGGGAAGTGTTTCTCGCCATGCACGGCTACCGCACTGAATCGGGGGGATGAGAATGCGCGCCGGATACGACATCGACCTGCTTATCGATCGCACGGAGAGGCTGGGGGTTATCGGTTCGCCCTCGTCTACATCGGAGCTGGCTCTGGACATTCTCGGCACCGCCGTAACGCGCAAGCTGGTAGGCGAACTGGCTCTCTTTCGCTTCCTGCAAGACGCGGCGGCACACTACGCTTTAGGCCAAATCACTGAGGTTCAGCTGCGCAATGTGTGGCACGAGGATCCGACTATGCGCAGCCTGATTCGCCAGCGTGGCCGCGTGGATGCCGTCAGTGAGCGGCAGGACACCCACCAGGGCAAAATGGTCATCAGCGCCGTGTTCCGGCAGGGTGGTCCGGCCGGATACGAGCCGAGCATCCTCGGCACGGTTCCGTCCACGGGGACGGCTATCCACCTCGTCACCGATGAGGTCTTGGGCGAAATCCTGCAGCCCTACCGCGACCAGCTTTTCTATCTGGGCCACGTTTACGGATCCAAGCCCAAGCTCCCCCTCTGGTTCAAGCACTTCGACCGGGGACCGGAAGGTGCCGGTGAGGCCTACCACCTGGGCGTCTTCGGTAAGACGGGGTCGGGCAAATCGGTCCTGGCCAAGATGATCCTGCTGGCCTATGCGCGCTATCCCAAGATGGCGCTCCTGGTCATCGACCCGCAGGGCGAATTTGCCAGGGATGTGCGCGGGGGCAGCGCCGCTGGCGAGTTCGCCCTGCCGCTGGGCGGCGTCCTGAAACGGCTCGGCAAGCAGACCTTTGTTCTCACCGTCCGCAACCTGGTCCTCGACCGGTGGGAGCTCTTCGAGCAGATATTGTATGAATCACCCTTTTTTGAACGCTTGACCATACCTAAGTCGGAGAACCGGGAGCTTGCCTGCCGCATCCTATCGCACAAGCTCGAGAAGGCACGCGTGAAACTAAGCGACCTCAGCCGTCGGGAATCCTTCAACAAGGCGTGGGCGCTCTTAGGCGATGAACGGGTCCAAAAGCAGTTCTACCGGTCGGAGTCCCCGCGGCTGCGCTTCCACGCGACCTGGGAGGAAGCCGATCCGGACGAGTTTTTCCGGGATTACTGGGGGCCGGTAGCGGAACTCTTTCGCGAGGATCGGTCAGGTGCCCGGTCCGTCAGCAGAGCTTTGGCCTGGCTCTTAAATCCCGACAGTCCGAGCCGGCCGGTTTTAGTGATCGATCTTTCCAAGGAGCAAGCGCAAGGACTTTTCTGGAACGACCGGATCCAATCGCTGGTCATCAAACGTTTGCTGGATGGGCTGACTCAGGCCGCGGAGTATTTTTTCAAAGAGGGTCAGAGCCTGAACACATTGGTGGTCATCGACGAGGCGCACCGGCTGGCACCGCGGGAACTCTCCAGGGAGGACAATGCCGCGCGCAGCGTGCGGGACGTGCTTGTGGATGCGGCCCGGACCACGCGCAAGTACGGGCTGGGCTGGTTTTTCATCAGCCAGACTCTTTCCAGTATCCACAGTGAGATCATCCAGCAACTGCGGATTTTCTTCTTCGGGTTCGGTCTGGGTCTGGGACAGGAGTTCCAGGCGCTGCGCCAGTTGGTCGGCTCATCCGGTACGGCGCTTGATCTTTACCAATTGTTCCGGGATCCGCACTCGGCTTTTGATGTCGCCAGCAAGCAGTATTCTTTTATGACCATCGGGCCGGTCAGCCCGCTCTCTTTCGCCGGGACGCCGCTGTTCTTCAACGCCTTCAATACGGTGGAGGCCTTCTTGAAAGCGAACCGGCTTGAGGGTTGATACCGGGGGAATGAGAGTGCGTTTTGCACAAGGCCGGTGCATTGTTTCGGCCAGCAGACGGACGGATATTCCCGCCTATTACGGTGAATGGTTCATGAACCGGGTGCGGGCCGGCTGGGCGGTGAGCTGTAATCCTTTCAACCGCAAGGCGGTGCGCGTGGCGCTGGCTCCTTCGGCGGTGATCGGCTTCGTTTTTTGGTCTAAGGATTACCGTCCCTTCCTGCGCCATTTGGACGAGCTGGATGCCAGGGGTTATCAGGCGGTGTTTATGTTTACCATCACCGGTTTGCCCCGGGTGTTCGAACCCAGGGTGCCGGACACCGAAACCGCCGTGGAAACCTTCAGGCGGCTGTCTCGACGGTATTCGCCCCGGCGATTGTTGTGGCGCTACGACCCGATCGTGGTAACCAACCGCACCAGTGCGGATTATCATCTAAGGCGCTTCGAGGAGTTATGCCGGAAGCTTGAGGGTTACACCACCTGCTGTTATACCAGCTTTGCCAGCTTCTATCCGAAGGTGAAGCGCAGACTGCGGTCCTTGCGGCGCGCGGGTATCGAGTCGGTGACACTGACGGAACCGGAGCAGGCGGCGCTGGCGGCCCGCATGGCCGAGATCGCCGCAAGGCACGGCATCGAGGTCTATGCCTGCTGCAACGACCATTTGGTAGGTGGCCTGGTCAAAAAGGCGCACTGTGTAGACGCAAATTTGTTGGCCGCGTTGGCCGGTGTTGGGGCAAGTGCTTATCGGCCGAGGCCGACCCGGCGGGAATGCGGCTGTTACGAGAGCGTGGATATTGGCATGTACGACACCTGTCTCCACGCCTGTGTTTATTGCTACGCCAACAACGGGTCCAGGTGTGCTGAGAACCACCGGCGTCACAACCCCGAAAGTCCTTTGCTGATTGCGGGATCGAAAAAGGGAGCGGAGCACAGGTGGGAGGCACCGGGCGAGCAGGCGACAGCCGGCTGGAGGCAGGAGTCGTTTTCCTGGGACTGAGGTGGCGGCAGCGGCGGAATCGATCCGGTGCGGGATGTGCGGGTGGTGGTCGAGGCGGCGCGGCTGGCCGGTGGGCGTGCCGGAGCTTCCCGATGAGTACCGGGCACCCGGTAACGGTGATCCGGCACGGTTGATCATGGTCGCCCGCTTTTCCGAACCGAAAGACCAGCTTTTGCTGCTCCGGGCGCTGGCCGGGTTGGGGACGGAGGCGGATTTTGAGGTGCTGTTTGCCGGGGAAGGAGAGCTGGAGCCGCGGGTGTGCGAGGCGGCGGAGAAGCTGGGGCTGGCCCCGCAGGTGCGGTTTCTCGGGACCCGGTCTGACGTGCCCACCTTGCTCGCCCGGGCGCAGGTTTTTGTGCTGGCCTCGCGTTGGGAGGGGTTCCTCCTCACCATTGTGGGGGCTATGCGTGCCGGGCTCCCGGTGGTCGCCTCCGACGTCGGCGGTAGCCGGGAGGCGGTGGTAGAGGGAAAAACCGGCTTTTTGGTGGCCAGGGGAGATGCGGAAATGTTGCGCGACCGGTTGCGGCGGCTGCTTTTGGATGCGGAGTTGCGCGCCCGTATGGGGGTGGCCGGTCACGCGCGTTTCAACAAGTATTTTACCCTACAGCAAATGCTTTCGAAAACCAAACAGGTCTATTACGAAGTGTTGCGTGAATGGAAATAGGCCAGGGGATGCCGTGATGAGTCCGGCTAATGCTGTGCGGGCTTAGGGCACGGTGAGCAAGTATATACAAGTATATAATAGAAATGGGTTGCGCCGAGGAGTATTTGGCCTGCAATACTTGCCCGTGAGGTATCGGTTACACTCTCACCAAGTATAATGAATGGAGTGGGTTTGGGTTTGTTTTCCAGATTGCTTGCCTTGAGGCTGTTTGAGGCGCACTCAATCCAGCGATGGAATGATAGGATCCGATCGGTTGACCTTACTGAAATGGACAAGCAAGCCTTCAAATCAGTTCTTACCTACTTCTTTGCCAAGTTGGAAGAGGAAAAAGGGGAAGAAATCAACTGGGAATACCTGGTCTACGGTTCACTATTTGCACTATTAAAAAATGTTGCTTTGTCAGATATTAAAGCGCCAGTAATTAGAAAGATAAAGACCGAGTATCATGATGCTTTTAAAGAATTAAACGGGTGGGTGGTTGAACAGTATCACCCAATCATTGAAGACAAAGAACTATTGTCTGAGTTTGAACGGTTCATGAACAGCGATGACGATGAATCTAATATTAACCTGAGAATACTTCGAGCTGCGCATAAGTTTTCGACCTTGAGAGAGTTTGAGATTATCAAGGCTGCAAATAGTAGTTTTCCCCAACTTAGTGATCTAGAAAAGGAGGTACGACAAGGAGTTGAAAGGTACAAAGATCTTGAGGGAGTTCAACAAATGTTGCTGGAGGGGAGTTTCTTTGAGGGTATTTGCTTGATTGAGCAGTTGCGATTTCAAACCCGCTGGAGTCAAACACCCAGAATACCCAAGACGACAGTTTTAGGACACTGCATGCTTGTGGCTTGCCTTATGGTTTTCTTGTCAAGGCAACTTGATGCGTGTAGTAGTAGGCTTTGCAACAACTTTTATGCTGGACTGTTTCACGATCTTCCTGAGGCTGTGGTAAGAGATATTATATCGCCAGTTAAACGTGCCACCGCCCAGTTGCCAGCGATCATAAAAAAGATCGAAGTAGAAGTTTGCGAGTCGGAACTTTACCCGAAATTTCCCGAATACGTTGTTAATCATTTAAAGTACTTGCTAGGCAACGGTACTGAGTTTGCAGACCGAATAATGGCGAATGGTGCCCCAAGGCCATTGACAGAGAATGAAAATATTAATGACTACAATCATGATGAGTATTCACCGGTTGACGGTAAGCTACTTAAGGTCTGTGATGAAATTGTAGCTTTTATTGAAGCGGATCAGTCAATCAAGCACGGTGTTACTTCACGTCATTTGCAGGACGGTATGGCGAATATTAGATCAAAGTATATACAGAACAAGAAACCGATAAGTGGAATTGACGTACAAAGATTCTTCTTGGAATTTGACTAAGGAAAAAGAGTGGTGTTTACTATTGAGACCCTAGTCAAAAGAATGGTGACGAATGTAGAGTACTCTGCAAGACAATTGCCGTGGAGCGCTGCGGTTTGTTGATCAACCGGGGCGGGCTGCTCGGACATGCGCAGCTAGGCCACGAAGCGGGCCAGACCTTCGGTGATGGGGGTGCGGGGCCGGAAACCGAGCAGGCGGCTGGCTTTTTGGATGTCCGCCCAGGTTTGGGGCACATCCCCGGGCGGAAGGGGCTGGTGGTCGATGACGGCCTTTTTGCCCAGGGTCTCTCCCAGGAAGCGGATCAGTTCGCGGAGTTCCACCGTTTGGGAGTTCCCCAGGTTGAAGACTTCGTAGGGGGTGGGGTCGTAGTCGATGGCGGCGCGGACGCTGGCGATGATGTCCTCGATGTAGGTATAGTCCCGCCAGGTAGGCCAGGACGTGGGGGCCGGCGCTCATCTACCTTCCGGCGGCTGTGGGTTGAGCTTGGGCTCGAGGCCACTTTCAGGCGGCTGCGTGAGGGCACGGCCATCGAGACTGACTTCGACGAAGCCGTCGCATGGCTTTTGAACCGCCTCTGCGACCCCATGT
>SESX01000059.1 GCA_004367365.1 Candidatus Acetocimmeria pyornia | reverse complement strand
TAACCCGCCTTGGGTCACCACAAAGGTCGTTTCCCCGGTATCCCCGCCCTTCGAGGAAATTTTCCGGGTGTTGCCGCCACCTTCTCCACCACCACCAGCGTCCTTTCCCCTCCTCCTTCCGGGAGTTGCCAGCGACCGATCTCACGGACCTGCCCCCCGAGTTTTTTCAGACCACCTTCACACCCGGCCATCTCCTCAACCACCCGGGGTCCCTTCCAGGCCAGCATCAGGCCACCGACGCGCAGCAGGGGAAGACAATACTCAGCAAGGGTCGCCATGGGGGCCACGGCCCTGGCCACCGCCCGGTCAAACTTCTCCCGGAACCCGTCTTTTTGTCCCAAGTCTTCTGCCCTGATGTGTGCCACCTCAAGATCTCCCAGACCGAGAACCCCCACCATGTACTCGAGGAATCGAGCCCGTTTCGCCCTTGCCTCAACCAGGGTTACCTTTAACCCAGGGACCACCACCGCTAGAACCAAACCCGGAAACCCTGCTCCACTTCCAACGTCGACCACCTTCATCCCTGGTTCAAAATCCACGAACCCAATGCAACCCAGGGAATCAAGAAAGTGTTTAACCATGACTTCCTTCTCATCTTCGATTGCCGTCAGGTTCATCCGGCGGTTCCAAGCCCTTAGCTCCTGGTAGTAAACCCGAAAAAGCCTCAACCTCTCCGCAGATACCCCTACGCCGAGCTTTCTCATCCCGGAGGCCAAAACCCTTAATCCAGGATCAAGTTGTTCCCCTCTACCCGGCATCCTGTCTTCGCCTCTGTTCCAGGTAGACCATTAAAACGGAGATATCCGCCGGGGAGACCCCACTGATGCGCATCGCTTGCCCGATAGAACGCGGCCGGATGCGTCCAAGCTTTTCTCGCCCCTCGGTGGAGATTCCTGCTACTTCCTGGTAGTCAAGTCCCTCCGGAATCCTCTTGCCCTCCATCCGCTTGAATCGTTCCACCTGGGCCATCTGCTTCTTGATGTAGCCCTCGTACTTGGTCTGGATTTCGATTTGTTCCCGTACCCCGGCCGGCAGGTCCTCAATGTAATGCTCCGGGGCAATCACCTTGAGGTCCTGGTAACCCACTCCAGGGCGCCGGAGCAGGGTGCCCACCGAGACCGGGGTCTTGATGGGAGGGGTACCGATTTTCTCCAAACGCTTGTTCGTCTCCCGGACCGGGTACACCTTGGCTTCCCTCAATCTCTCCAGTTCTCTCTTAACCAGTTCTTTCTTCTCGACGACCTGCTCGTAACGCCACCGCGGCACCAGCCCCAACCGGTACCCTTTCTCTGTAAGCCGGAGGTCGGCATTATCCTGCCGGAGCAGAAGTCGGTACTCGGCCCGTGCCGTCATGATCCGGTACGGCTCAGAGGTGCCCTTGGTGACCAAGTCATCAATGAGGACCCCGATGTAGGCTTCCGACCGGTCCAGAACTAGGGGCTCTTCCCCCCGCACAAAGGCCGCGGCATTGATCCCAGCAATTAAACCCTGAGCCGCAGCTTCCTCGTAACCTGACGTACCGTTCACCTGCCCGGCACTGAACAAGCCCTGGATCCCCTTCGTCTCCAGGGTCAACTTCAACTGGTCGGGAATGATGTAATCGTACTCGATGGCATAACCTGCCCGCATGATGTGGGCTTTCTCCATCCCCGGGATGGTTCGGACCATTTCCAACTGCACATCTTCCGGCAGGCTGGTCGAAAGGCCCAGGACGTACATCTCCTTGGTATCATATCCCTCTGGTTCCAAGAAAACTTGGTGTGACTCCTTCTCAGCAAACCGAACAACTTTATCCTCAATAGACGGGCAGTACCTAGGCCCCTGGCCCTCAATGACACCTGTAAAAAGGGGTGCCCGGTGCAGGTTCCGCCGGATGACCTCATGGGTTTGCCCATTGGTGTACGTCAGCCAACAGGGCAACTGCGGCCGGGCCTTTGGTTCGCTGGCCGTAGAAAAACAGAGGGGTTCGGCCGACCCGTCCTGCCGGATCATCTTCGAAAAGTCCAGGCTGTCCCGGTGTACCCGGGGTGGGGTTCCAGTCTTGAACCTCCCGAGCCTTAAGCCCAACTCCCGGAGGTTCCCTGAAAGGCCATGCGCCGGCAGCTGCCCGTTGGGCCCTGATTCGAACGCAACATCTCCCACAATCACCCGTCCTTCCAGGTAAACCCCGCTGGTAATGATCACCGCCTTGGCCTCGTAACGCATCCCTGTCTTGGTCTCCACGCCAACGACCCGGTCCCCCTCTACTAGGATCCGGTCTACCACACCCTGCTTGACATCCAGGTTCTCCTCTTCCTCCAGGCGTCGTTTCATCTCCAAGTGATATCTCTTCTTGTCTGCCTGGGCACGCAAAGCCTGAACCGCAGGTCCCTTGCCCGTATTGAGGACCCGCATCTGGACATACGTCCCATCAATAACCTTACCCATCTCGCCCCCAAGGGCATCAATCTCCCGCACCAGGTGGGCCTTACCAGGCCCCCCAATGGACGGGTTGCAGGGCATGAGCGCAATGTTGTCGAGGTTGATGGTCAGGGCCAGGGTGCACATCCCCAACCGGGCGGCCGCCAGGGCCGCCTCACACCCCGCATGCCCTGTCCCGATGACAACCACATCGTATTTGCCAACGTAATAACCCATCAACCCTCTCCCCTTACTTCCCAAGGCAAAAACGGCTGAAAATCTCGTCAATAATATCCTCCCCGACCGTTTCGCCGGTTATTTCCCCCAAGCGCTCCCAGGCCCCTTTCAAGTCAATGGTCAGCAGGTCCACCGGCACCCCTTCCTCAATCCCTGCCAGCACGTCCTGGAGATGCTTTTTCGCCTCAAACAGGGCCTGCTGGTGCCGAATATTGGTCACCAGCGCCGACGCCGGCACAACTACCCTACCCCCGTAGACCATCTCCACAATGGCATCCTCCAGGGCATCGATACCCCTATTTTCCCGGGCTGAGATCCGCAGGATGGGAACCTCACCCAGCACGGCCCGGATTTCCTCCCCCTGGACCCTTCCGGCCCCCAGGTCCACCTTGTTGACCAGGACCATCACGCGCCGGCCGCGGGCAGCCTCAAGCACCTCGCGGTCTTCAGCTTCAAGCCCTCGACTGTCGTCCACCACCACCAGCACCAGGTCCGCTGCCCTCAACTCCCGCCGCGTCCTTTCCACCCCGATCCGCTCCACGGTATCGGCAGCATTGCAGATTCCTGCCGTATCCACAATCACCACTGGTACCCCCCGGACATTGAGGTACTCTTCGATGACATCCCTAGTGGTGCCTGGCACATTCGTGACAATGGCCCGGTTTTCCCGCAGCAGGGCATTCAAGAGTGAAGACTTACCCACGTTTGGCTTCCCGGCAATCACCGTCCGCAACCCCTGCCGGATAATCCTGCCCGTCTCGGCACCCTCCAGAAGCTTCTCCACCTCTCCCTTGACTTCCTCCACCACCAGGCCAATCCGGGAGACACCACCGCTATCCATAATCTCTTCGGGGAAATCGATGGTTCCCTCAACCTCAGCCAGGATCCCCAGGAGCTCCTGCCTCAAGTGCCGGACCCGCTGGGACAGTTTCCCCTGAAGCTGTCCTACCGCCGCCTCGAGGCTCGTTCCTGTCTTGGCCCTGATGAGGTCGATGACTGCCTCCGCCTGGGCAAGGTCGAGTCTTCCGTTCAGGAAGGCCCGTTTCGTAAATTCACCGGGTTCCGCCAGGGTGGCCCCTTCCCGCAAAACCAACTCCAATACACTTTGTAAGGCAACCATTCCCCCGTGACAGTGAAACTCCACCACGTCCTCCCGCGTGTAGCTCCGCGGGGCTTTCATCACCACCACCAGTGCTTCATCTACCACCCTGCCTGCATCAGCGTCGTAAATATGCCCGTAATGAACAGTGTGGGTCTTGAAGTCGGCCACTGACCCACCCCTGCGGGCCCGGAAAACCCGGCCCGCAATCTCCAGGGACGCGCGGCCGCTCAGGCGCACAATCCCGATCCCGGCCTCACCTGGAGCGCTCGAAATGGCAGCAATGGTAGTCCCCTCATACACAACCACCACCCCCGTCCTCAACAGAGAAAACCCGGCAACACTTGACCAAAGCATTCCCGGGTTTCAAAAAGCCAATTCTTTCATCACTACCGCTCCTGGTCTTGCCGTACCTGGAATGGGTCAGGATCGAAGGTCCACAACCTTCACAGGCCGCCGTGGCCATCCAGCCTTCTGGTGGGGTGCCACCGTGAAGGCCGCAACTCTTCTTGGCTCCTAGACCGATCCCTTCTCACGCCTCACTGGTAGCACTGATGACCACCTTCCGGTACGGATCCCTTCCCTCACTTCGGGTCGTGACCCCATCTACCCCCTGGAGGGTGAGATGGATAATCTTCCTTTCATGGGCATTCATTGGCTCCAGGACCACCTTCCGCCCAGTCCGCTTCACCTTTTCACCCAACCGTAAGGCCAGGCGCCTCAAGGTATCCTCGCGCCGCTCGCGGTAGCCAGCCACATCCAAGAGCACCTTCTTTCGCTCTGCACTAACCCGGGCTGCCGCCACGTTGACCAAAAACTGCAGGGCGTCCAGTGTCTGTCCCCTGCGGCCGATGAGGAGACCTAGATTCTCCCCCTGGAGGCTCACCCTTACGTACCCATCACTCTCGGACCAACTGATATCCACCTGCAAGCCCATGGCCTTGGTCAACTGCTCCAGGAACTCGGCGGCAAAACGCGCCTTGCGCTGTGCCGGCCTAACCCGAACCTTCGCCTCACGAGCCCCCAACAACCCGAAGAGCCCTTTTTGGGGTTCCTCCACCACCTCTACCTCGACTTGATCCCTGCCCAGGTCCAACTCTCTCAGAGCCGACTCAACCGCTTCCTCCACCGTCCGGCCGGTCTTTTCGATCCAATCCACTTACCCGGTCTCCCCCTTTGCCGCCCCAGCCTTCGGCTTGGGCATTAAGTACTGCTGTACAATCTGAAAGAGGTTGCTGACGACCCAATAAACAGACAGACCTGCAGCATACCTGGTGCTAAACCAGCCAATCATAATCGGGAAAATATACATCATCGACTTCTGCGAAGGATCACTGGATGCACTGGCAATCCTGGTCTGCCAGTAGGTGGTTGCGGCCGCCAGAATGGGCAGAATGTAAATAGGATCCGGCCTCGAGAGGTCTGGAATCCACAAGAACTGTGACGCCCCAATGTAATCAAAACCGTACAGAACCTGAAAAAAAGCAATCAAGAACGGAAATTGGAGAAGCATGGGCAGGCAACCAGCTAATGGGTTGATGCCGTGTTTTTGCCACAATTCCAGCTGCTTCTTTTGCAGCTTTTGTGGGTCGTTTCTGTACTTCTTTTTCAATTCCTCCAGTTCGGGCTGGATTGCCTGCATTTTCTGGGTCATGCTAATCTGGGAGAAGCCAAACGGCAGAAGAATCACCTTGATGATGACAGTGAGAATAATAATGGCAAGGCCGTAGCTCCCTGTAACACCGTGAAAAAAATCCATCCCGTTCTTCAGTGTCTCAATTAACCATGTCCACACAACGAGCCCTCCTTGTACCTCCCCCAGCTATTATCTCAAGGCCCGTGAAGATTATGCATATCTTGCCAGCGCTTACCAACCTAACGAACTGGGTCATATCCCCCGGGATGGAATGGATGGCAACGGAGTAAACGCTTGACAGCCAGATAACCACCGCGGGCCACACCGAACTTCTCGATGGCTTCAACGGCATACTGGGAGCAGGTGGGATTGAACCGGCACGTGCCAGGAAAAAGCGGTGAGATGGCATACCGGTATAAACGGATTAACGCAATGACGAAAAACTCAGCTAACTTCACTCTTGTCGTAAGCCCCCTGGTAATCATGACTCCTCTTGATCCCTTAAGAGCCCGGCCCGGCGGAGCAGGCTTCCCAATGATTCTTCCAGTTCTCGAAATTCCAGGTCCCTGGCCCTGGCCCGAGCCACAATCACCACCAGGTACCCATCCCTCACCCGCGGCCAGTAAAGCCGGCACGCTTCCTTTAAACGCCGCCTGAGCCGGTTTCGCACCACGGCTTTTCCCAGCCGCCGCCCAACACAAAAACCGGCTCGCTTCCCTTGCTGACCCGTAGGTTTGTAGTACAAAACCAGGGTACGGTTTACCAGGGAGGTTCCGTTGGCAAATACCCATTCAAATTCCTTGCCGCGCCGTAGCCGGTGCTTTCTTTTCATAATCCATTCTCTCCACAAGTGTAAATTCCTTCTCTACTCTCCCTCCATCCCCAAATCACCAAAAAAAGCCACGTCACCGTGGCTCTAAGCAGACAGTCTCTTTCTTCCCTTCAGCCTTCTCTTCTTCAGGACCCTCCGTCCTCCCTTGGTGCTCATCCGTTTCAAAAAGCCGTGCATTCTCTTCCGCCTGCGCTTCTTCGGCTGGTACGTCCGCTTCAATTTCGCCACCTCCCGTGAGCTCCGGCATCCCCGCCAACCGCCCTTTTTCGCCTTCCTCTACTCCATAAAACTTGTTTCCCGCGGGTCCTGCTCTTTCCAGGTACCTCTCGTGCCCCTGAGGCCTCGCCCCAATCTCCGCCCCCATGAACCAATTCCATCTTTTTTCCCGGCATCCCTGACAAGCATAAAAGGGGCATCAAACATTATATCTGCTTTTCCCACAGCGGTCAAGATTACCTGAGAGGCACCCTCACATGTCCAACCCTTCACTTTTCCATCAAATTCAGTTCTTTGGGCAGGAAACCCCTGGCCAGCAACGAATAATATCGGCGCAGGACTCCACGGGGTGCTCATTGATTTCCACCCAGGATGCACCTCCATCCCCTGGAAGCCTGGGGGTTTCACTGGGATTTATACACACCCTGTGGATAACCCTGTTAATAACTTGTTAATATTATATAAAAGCGAGCCAGGTTTTACAGTTTTACATAAATTTTCTAACTCGATTTGATCCCAACGGGAATTTAAAACAACCGGAGATTAACATAATTCCGACCACTTCCCTGTTTCCCGTTTCAGCTTCTGCAATCTTATACCAACATGAATACAACTTGAACCCGATAAAGGGGGACACATTTATGCCCGTGGACTTAAACAAGGTATGGAAACAAACCCTCGCCATCATGTCCCGTGAAATGCTCAAGCCCAGTTTCGAAACCTGGATTAAGAACATGCGGCCGATAGCTTTCTATGATAATACAATGATTATTGCGGTCCCTAATCCCTTTGCCCGGGACTGGATCCAATCCCGCTATGCAGAAAAGATCGCCGGGATCCTTTCTTCGATCCTTGGCCACAGCGTTCAGCTCAAGTTCATCATCCCACCCGGCGATGAACATGGGGATCTCGCGGACCTCAATCCCGAAATAGCGGTCACATTACCCAAACCAAGACCCACAAACGGTGATTCACTTTACCAGCCCCTCAACCCCAACTATACCTTTGACACCTTTGTCGTCGGGAACAGCAACCGGCTTGCCCATGCCGCCTCTCTGGCTGTTGCCGAAGCCCCGGCTAAAGCCTACAACCCCCTCTTTATTTACGGAGGTGTCGGCTTGGGCAAGACCCACTTGATGCACGCCATCGGGCATTTCGTTTTGCGGCACAATCCCGGGCTCAAGGTCGCCTACGTAACCTCCGAGATGTTTACCAATGAACTCATTACTTCCATCCGCGAGGACAAGACCGTTGAGTTCCGGGAGCGCTACCGAAGCGTCGATGTGCTGCTCGTGGATGACATCCAGTTTCTCGCCGGCAAAGAACGTACCCAGGAGGAATTCTTTCACACCTTTAACACCCTCCACGAAGCGAACCGGCAGTTGGTGATCTCCAGTGACCGTCCCCCGAAGGAAATACCCACCCTGGAAGAAAGGCTCCGCTCCCGCTTCGAGTGGGGACTCCTCTCCGACATTCAACCCCCAGACCTGGAGACCAGGGTGGCCATTCTCCAGAAAAAAGCCAAGATGTCCAACCTCCGCATCTCGGACGAAGTTATCCAGTACGTGGCCAGTAAAATTAAAACCAATATCCGTGAGCTTGAAGGAGCCCTAATCCGAATTGTAGCCTATTCTTCCCTGACCAAGCAGGACATTACCCTGGAAATGGCAACCGTTGTTCTCAAGGATATCCTGCCTAAAGAGAACGCCCGGCCCATCTCGATTCCTTTAATCCAGCAGGTGGTTGCCAACCACTATAATCTTAAGGTCTCCGATCTCAAGGGCAAGAAAAGAACCAAAGCCATTGCTTTTCCGCGCCACATCGCCATGTATCTCTGCCGGGAACTAACTGACCAGTCCCTTCCCAAGATAGGCGAGGAGTTCGGTGGTCGTGACCATACCACTGTTCTCCATGCCTGTGAAAAGATCTCTAAGGATATCACGGCTGACCCCTCTCTCGAGGCAGCTATTTCCAAGCTCATCAACACCATTCGTTCCAGTTGAGACCCTTTGCGACCCTTCGTGCCTCTAGCCGCGCCTTCTGTGGATAAATAGCTGAGAAAGTGGGGGTTTCCCCTGAACAAGTTTGTGGATAACCTGGTGCTTGAACCACTCCTGTGTATGATGTGGAAACCAACACCCTAATCATTCACAAGATATCCAAAGCCCCAATACCCACAGAACCCTTGGCCGGAGTTGCTTATCCACAATTCCACAGCTCCTACTGTTATGACTACTCTAGATTTTAAGATCTAGTACCAGACAATTAAACCCCCACAAAGTCTACAAACTAACCGGTGAGGAGGAATACGAGGTGCACGTGGTTGTTTCCCAAGAGGACCTTGCCCACGGGCTACAGATTGTATCCAGGGCTGTGGCCTCCAAGACTACCCTTCCCGTGCTTTCTGGAATTCTCTTGGAAGGGAGGGGTCAAACCCTTCACCTCGCTGCTAGTGACCTGGAAATCAGCATAGAATACCAGGTTGCGGCCAATATTAAGACCGAGGGCGCAGTGGTCCTGCCCGCTCGATACTTCTCAGAGCTCATCTACCGTATTCCTGCAGAAGATGTTGAGGTGGAAGTGGACACCGGCAATTGTACGGCCCAGGTCCGCTGGGAAAGGTCAGAGTATACCATCCATGGTCTACCGCCCGACCAGTTTCCCGTCCTGCCCAATGCAGAGACACAACCACCAGTTTTGGCGGTCCAAAAGAGGCTTTTCCGCAAGATGGTCCGCCAGACTGTTTTTGCAGTGGGCACAGACGAAACGAGGCCGATGTTAATGGGGGTCCTTTTCGAAGTCGAAGGACCTGCGTTAACAATGGTCGCCACCGACGGGGTCCGGCTGGCCTGTGCACAGGGACCCCTCGATACGGAGCCAGCCGGCAGCAGAAAATTTGTGGTAGCCGGGCGGGCCATGGGCGAGTTGCAGCGTTTACTGTCCTCAGCCAGGGAAGAAACCATCACGGCTTTTTGTTCGGACAACCATGTGGCCTTTCGATTCGACGGGATCCTGGTTACTACACGCCTTTTGGAAGGTCAATTTCCAGATTATCAACTGGTTATCCCCAGGACCTTCATGACGGTGCTCAGGGTCAAAAGGGCCGAGTTTCAAGCTGCCTGTGAAAGGGCTTCCCTGATTTCCAGGAAGGACGGGATAAGTCCCATTAGAATATCCCTTTCACCGCAGGGCACGGTGGTGACTTCCCATGTCCCTGAGGTAGGGAAAGTTCGTGAAGAGATTCCGGCCACCGTGGAAGGGGAGGACCTGGAAATCGCCTTCAACGCCCGGTACCTAACGGAAGGACTCCGGGTCGTTGACCAGGATGAGGTGGTGTTGTCATTTACAGGTCCCAGGAAAGCTGCTTCCCTGGCGCCGGCCGACGATGAAAGTTTTCTCTACATCGTGTTGCCTCTTACAAGTGTGTAAAGATTCATACTTCCTGGGGATGTGTTACAAGATGTGTTATAATATGGAGTGGGAAAAAGTGAAAATCCGCACCCCTGACATCGGATTAGCTGCCTTTCTCAAATGGGCCGGTGTGGTAGAAACCGGTGGACAGGCCAAAAGGCTGGTCACCACGGGAAAAGTCAAGGTTAACGGGCGCGTGGAAACAAGGAGGAATTGCAAGGTGGTTCCCGGGGATAAGGTAGAGGCCCTGGGCAGGTGTTACGAAATTGTTTCTGAATGACCTTAAGCTCCAAGATTTTCGCAACTACAGCCGCGAATCCCTTACCTTCAACCCGAACCTGAACCTCCTTTACGGACCAAATGGAGTGGGAAAGACCAACATCCTGGAGGCCATCTACTACCTGGCTACCATCAGGTCTCACCGGTCTCACCGCGACTCCGACCTGGTTCGGTGGAACAGGTCGGGCTTTTGGTTAGAGGGACGCGTTTACCGAAAAGAAGGAGATTACTCGTTGCAGGTCAGCTACGGTCACGAAGCAGGGAAAAAAACAGGCATCAATGGTGTAGCACAGACGCGCATCGGGGATTTTGTTGGCCACCTTAATGCTGTGTTTTTCTCACCGGAAGACCTGCAACTTGTCAAAGGCAGTCCTTCAATCAGGCGGCAGTTCCTGGACTCCGAACTGGCCCAGGTCAATCCATACTACCGCCGTCTTCTGCCTGCCTACTTAAGGATCCTCGAGCAGAGGAATAGTCTTCTGAAGGCCGTGGAAAGGGCGTCGGACTCTGCCCTTGAGGCATGGGATGCCCAACTGGTTGATTATGGTACCCGGATCATACGGTACCGTGTTGATGCCCTACGAAAGCTCGCTGCCCTGGCCCGGCTGCTCCACCGCAGGGTAACTGGCGGTGAAGAAGAATTGGAACTGGCCTATCTCACTTCGGTGGTGGGTGATGGGTTGCAGGCCCTGCGGAACGGCGACCTATCCGGGCTCGAGGAAAGTTTTCGGCTCCGGCTGAAAGCAGCCCGGCGAAAAGAATTAAGGCGCGGGTATACCCTGGTAGGACCCCACCGCGACGATCTCTTGATCACCCTGAACGGAACTGACGCCCGGGCCTTTGCCTCCCAGGGCCAGCAGCGAACAACTGTACTATCCCTGAAACTGGCCGAGCTTGAGTTTATGAGGGCCGAGACCGGAGAGTATCCCGTTCTTCTCCTCGATGACGTGATGTCTGAGCTCGACCAGAAGCGGAGAGGCCTTCTTGTCAACCTTCTTCAGGGCGGTTTGCAGACTTTTATTACTTGTACTGACCTTGACCACGCCGCGGCTGGGCTGGCTCAAAAAGCACGTGTTTTTCGTGTTTCTGGGGGGAACACCTGTTTGGAGGTAGTTAACGGTGCCTGAAAAGCTTGGGCAGACGCTGGATAGGCTTTTCAGACGCCTGGAACTTGATAAGGCTGTCCAGCGGAAAATGGCTTTAGTAGTCTGGGACAAGGCGGTCGGTAGGGAGATTGCCTGCCATACCAGGCCCCTCCGGGTTCGGGACCGGGTGCTCTTCGTGGCGGCGGACAGCCCAGTGTGGGCCCAGCAGTTGCTTTTACTGAAAAACAGGCTCCTGGCAAGGCTTAACCAGGAACTCAGTAACTTTGGGCGCCAAGGGGCCATCCGCGACCTGCGCTTCAGCCCGGGAGTCCCGCTGGGTCGAAAGGTGCTCCCAGGGGATTTCAGCGCCAAAGCTGCCGCGGGCGGTCTTGAAGGTGTAACCCTTAGCCCCCAAGAAGAAGAAGGTATCCGGAGCCTAACTGGTGAGATTCGGGATCCGAGCTTGAGGAGTGCCTTTCAAAGGTGTTGGGAAGCCTCCCTCAAGCGGAGGTATCGAGACCGGGAACTTGGCTACAGGACCTGTTCCAAGTGTGCTGCCCTCCATGAAGGGCAAGGTGATCTCTGTCCCGTATGCCGGCTGGGCGGGAGGGGCCACCCATACCCGGAACAGGTGGAGAAGGCCAGTAGTATTGAGTAATCAGTAAAGAGGTGAAGAAGTCGTGTTCTTGCACTTGGGTAGCAACGAGGTCGTGTATCTGCGGGACGTGATTGCTATTATGGACCTGAGGGCTGCCAGGACCTCCAGGGACGTCCAGCAGTTCTTGCGTGGGGCTGAAATGGAGAACAGGGTGGTCAACCTCTCGGATGGTAACGCTAAATCCTTTGTCATCTGTGAGGACCGGGTCTACCTTTCGCCCATTTCATCCACCACGCTCCGGCGCAGAACTACTTCTCTTTATCGAGTTCGGCAGCAAAGGACGTAATTCAGGCAAGTGGAGGTTACTTGGATGGACAAGGGAAACCGCAAGTACCAAGAACTAAATGAACCTAAATACGACGAAAGCCAGATCCAAGTCCTCGAAGGTCTAGAAGCTGTGCGCCGGCGGCCTGGGATGTACATCGGGAGCACCGGACCAAAGGGTCTACACCACCTGGTTTACGAGGTGGTGGATAACAGTATCGACGAGGCCCTTGCCGGTTACTGTTCTACCATCGACGTCAAGCTCGGTAGGGATGGCAGTGTTACAGTTGAGGATAATGGTCGCGGTATTCCCGTTGGCATCCACAAAAAAACAGGGCGCCCGGCACTGGAAGTGGCCTTGACGATGCTCCATGCTGGTGGCAAGTTTGAGGCAAACCTTTATAAGGTAAGTGGGGGCCTGCACGGTGTGGGCGTTAGTGTCGTCAATGCCCTTTCCGAGTGGATGCTGGTGGAGGTTAAGCGGGACGGTGGAATCTTCCGCCAAGAATACCGCCGCGGAAAACCGCAGACCGGGGTCAAGAGGGTAGGGAAATCCACTTCAACAGGCACCACCGTCACCTTCAAACCTGACGCGGAGATCTTTGAAACCACTGATTTTAACTATGATACCATTGCGCAACGCCTGCGTGAACTGGCTTTTCTAAACAAGGGCCTGAAGATTTGCCTGGAAGACGAAGTGACCAAGAGAAAGAATGTCTTCCAGTACGAGGGGGGGATCATTTCCTTTGTCGAGCACTTGAACCGAAACAAGGACCCCCTGCACAAACACCCTATTTTCTTTGAGGAGGAGCGGGACGGGACCCTGGTTGAGGTTGCCCTCCAGTACAATACCGGCTACATTGAGAACATCTTTTCCTTTGCCAATACTATTCGTACCCACGAGGGGGGTACCCACGAAGCTGGATTTAAAATGGCCCTCACCCGGGTGGTAAATGATTACGCCAGAAAGTTCGGCCTTCTCAAGGAAAACGAAAACAACCTCCTGGGTGAAGATATCCGGGAAGGACTCACCGCCATCCTCAGTGTCAAGTTGCCAAACCCGCAGTTTGAGGGTCAAACCAAGACCAAGCTGGGCAACAGCGACACACGGGGGATCGTGGACTCCATCGTGGGGGAGGGCCTTGCAGATTACCTGGAACAAAACCCCAGTACAGCCAGAAAAATCGTTGAGAAGGCCCTGGCGGCATCGAGGGCCCGGGAAGCGGCCAGGAAGGCAAGGGAGCTTACCAGGCGCAAGACTGCCCTAGAGGTAACCTCCTTGCCGGGAAAACTAACCGACTGTCTCGAGCGGAACCCGGCCAAGTCCGAGCTTTTCCTGGTTGAGGGCGATTCGGCCGGCGGGTCGGCCAAACAAGGGCGTGACCGCAGGTTCCAGGCGATTCTGCCCCTGAGGGGTAAGATCATCAATGTCGAAAAGGCCCGCCTGGACCGGATCTTGAACCATGAAGAGATCCGGGCCATCATCACCGCCCTTGGAACAGGTATTGGTGAGGATTTTGACCTGAAAAAGGCCCGGTACCACAAGGTGGTCATTATGACTGACGCTGACGTGGATGGGTCCCACATTCGTACCCTGCTCCTGACTTTCTTCTACCGCTATATGACCCCGCTCATTGAAGCCGGGTATATTTACATTGCTCAACCCCCACTGTACTTGGTGAGAAGGGGGAAGAAGGAGTACTATGCCTACTCAGACTACGAACTGGAACGGATCCTCCAAAGAATCGGCGCATCGAACACGACCATCCAGAGGTACAAGGGCCTAGGTGAAATGAACCCCGACCAGCTCTGGGAGACCACCATGAACCCGGAGGAAAGGACCCTCCTGCAGGTAACCCTGGAAGACGCCATTGCGGCCGATGAGGTCTTTACCGTCTTGATGGGGGACAAGGTTGAACCTCGACGTGAATTCATCGAGGCCCACGCCCATGAGGTCCGAAACCTGGATACCATCGGGTAGAGCAGCAAGAAGCAATAATATGCCGCAACCAGATTCTCCCCGGACCATCCACCAGGCCCGGGGTGTTTGCAGAAAGGGGTTTTGGCCGTGGAGTACACGCCGGGCAAGATCATGCCCATCAGGATCGAGGACGAAA
>SESX01000058.1 GCA_004367365.1 Candidatus Acetocimmeria pyornia | reverse complement strand
GTACGCACGGTTCTGTGAGAGGGATGGCGCTAGCTTGATCACCTAGCGCCACCCTACTCGATATCCAGTAAGGGTTAAGGGTGCGGCTATTCCTCTCCTTACCTGTGTTTCTCAAACTCGTTTGCTGCCCGCCGCCCTGGAAGCCTGCGCTAACCCCTTCATTGGACCTGTTCCGTTTCTAGTAAGCGCGCTGCACCTTACCCGAACCGAGGCAGCGCGTACAAACGGAGATGGTCTTGGTTTTTCCGTCCACGACTGCCTTGACCTTCTGGAGATTGGGAAGCCACCTGCGTTTTGTTTTTAGGTTCGAGTGGCTGACTCTATTTCCGGTCAAGACGTCTTTTTGACAAATTTCACACCTTCTAGCCATATGCGTCTAACCTCCCTGGACCAACAATAACTTTGGATTGAGAATTGGTTCAAGTTTATGATCTGATACTAACGGCGAGCACGGCCTTGATGACCTCAAGACACGTTCCCATTCTAACACACTAAACTGGACGAAGCAACTCTAGAAGGGATCCTAAGGGTACAGGGCGAACCACTAGACGAAGGTGGAGGGCCGGAGCAACCAAGTGGTGAGAATGGAGGCTGACCGGACTTGGGAAAGGAGATCGCGCGGGATATCGGAAAGGTAATAATTCATGATGAGGTGATTGCCACTGTTGCAGGAGTGGCAGCAACCGAATGTTACGGTGTTGTCGGAATGGCTTCCCGGAAGCTTAAGGATGGGATCGCTGAACTCCTGGGGCGTGAAAGCCTCAGCAAAGGGGTTGAGGTCTACAGCGAAGGGGACGAGGTATCGATTAAACTCTATCTCATCGTGGGGTACGGGGTTAACATCCCTGAAGTAGCCCACAACATTATAGATAAGGTAAAATACAACGTGGAAGCGGCCACTGGGATGAATGTCAAGCATATAGAGATAAACGTTCAAGGGGTAAGAGTTGCAGAGGGGAACTAGGGAGGAGAACGTGGTGGATTTGGAGAGGATAAATGGAGTTGTTTTGGCCAGGATGATCCGGTTGGCTTATGATCTGCTGGACCAACAAAAAGAACAGGTTGATGAACTCAATGTTTTCCCCGTTCCCGACGGCGATACCGGTACCAATATGGTGATGACGATGAAGGCAGCCGTGGAAGAGGTGGACAAGTGCCCATTAGATACCTGTACCGCCGTCGCCCAGGCGGCGGCCCTGGGTTCCTTGATGGGGGCGCGCGGGAATTCTGGGGTGATTCTTTCCCAGCTTTTTAGGGGTTTCAGCCGGGGAATTGAGGGGTGCAGCACCATTGGTCCGGCTGAACTGGTCCGGGGCCTGGAACAGGGGGTCAAAACCGCCTACAGGGCGGTGATGAAGCCTGTTGAAGGTACGATTCTGACCGTAGCCCGGGAGGCCGCCCGTGCCGGGGTGGAGAGGGCGGCAGAAGGGGCTGATATCGGCCAAGTACTGCAGGCTGTTTGTTCTCAGGCGGAGAAAGCACTTTCTGAAACCCCCCGCCTTCTGCCGGTGCTCGCCCAGACCGGAGTGGTTGACGCGGGGGGCAAGGGCTTGGTGTTGATTTTGCTCGGAGCAGCCAGGGCCTTAACCGAGGCAAAAAAAGAGGATTACGACCGGGGAAGGGCAGCTGATGTAGAAAGCGGTGCGGTTGGGGTCCACGCCCAGCCAAATTTTAGGGAAAAGGTTGAGATTGAGGATCCATACGATGTTCAGTTTCTTCTCACGGGTGCGGACTTGCCCCTTGACGATATCCGAAAACACCTGGCATCTCACGGCAGTTCGCTTCTCGTCGCCGGAAACCGGCAGTTAGCCAAGATCCACGTCCATACGCGCAACCCAGGCTCGATCCTTGATTACTGCCTTCGGTTTGGGGAGCTGAGAAGAATAGAAATCTTCAATATGCGGGAACAGCACGAGAACTTTCGGGCCTCGGTTTCCAGGGCACCCGGTTCCCAGGCAGCTGGGCAGACACAGGTTTCCAGGGATGAGGCAGGCCCATGCCAACAAGAAATGCCACCTCCTGGAGAACAGTCAGGGGAGGCCACCGGTGCTGGCACCGGGACTGCCGGTATTGGTGGTACTGGTGCCTCCGGCAGCCGGGAGCCTGCGACTGGTAGTGAGGACCGGCAGCCTGGAATCGTGGCGGTGGCTGCGGGAGAAGGCTTCCGGGAAATCTTTGAAAGCCTGGGTGCTGAGGGTCTGGTACAGGGCGGCCAGGCCATGAACCCCAGTACCCAGGACCTCTTGAAGGCGGTTGACAGGGTTAGGTCAAGACGAGTCATTATTCTGCCAAACAACAAGAATGTGATTCTGGCTGCTGAGCAGGCGGCCCGGTTGAGTGACAAGGAGGTTTTTGTTCTTCCGACCAGGTCGATTCCCCAGGGGCTGGCAGCTCTGGTATCTATGGTCCCCGGACTGGATTTTGAAAATAACCTGGAACGAATGGAGCAAGCCATGTACCGAGTTCGGACCGGGGAGATTACTTATGCCATCAGGGACAGCCAAGTGAACGGCCAGAAGATCAGCAGGGCAGATATTCTTGGTCTTCGTGAGAGCGAGATCCTGGTGGTGGGGGACGACCCCAATGAGGTCTTGCGGGAACTGGTCCGCCAAATGACCGACCAGGAAACGGAAATAATTACTGTCTACTTTGGAGAAGACATCGAGGAACCGCAGGCCAGGGAAGCGGTCGAAGTACTTGCCCGGGACTACCCAGAGGCTGAGGTGGAGCTCTACCGGGGTGGTCAACCCCTTTATTACTATGTTGTCTCTGTCGAGTAAAGGTGAAAAGAAAACCGGGCAGGTTTTGGCCAGGGCCAGAGGGGCCAGGGGAGGATGGTAAATGGGAAGAGCCGGCCGGGTTGCACTGCTGTCTTTAACTATGGCTCACTGTATGGTCCATGTCTACATCATATTTTTTACGCCTCTTTTGAAGACGATTGCCCTAGAATTCGGGACTGCTGACTACCACAGGATAGGTATTCTGGCAACATACGTTTATGCAGCGTACGGAATCGGTGGCCTTCCGGCCGGCCTGATTACCGATCGTTTCGGTGGTAAGGCCACCACGGTTGCTTCAGTGGCCCTGGCTGCTTTAGGGGCCCTGGTGGCGGGTTTTTCCACTGGTTTGCCCCAACTGGCAGTAGGGTTGGTGGTCATGGGTTTCGGGGCCAGCCTGTACCACCCTTCGGGGTTTACGACGCTTTCCGGCATCCTGGGCACGAAGGGTGTTGGTAGGGCCATGGGGGTGCACGGAATCGGTGGGAACCTGGGCCAGGTGCTTGGGCCGCTGGTCACCGGGATTCTCGTGCTCTGGTGGGGATGGCGTGCTCCCTTCATTATCTGGGCCGTGCCTGGATTTATCGGCGCCTTTCTTGCTTTTCGATTCTTACCCAAAACGGCGGAAAGCAAAGACAGTCCCGGAAGGGAAGCTGAACCAGCTGGTGGGGTGGTCAGGGCAGGACAGGCTTCTGCGGCGGAAACCACGGGCCTACCGTCAGTGGTTTTCATCGTTCTCGGTCTTGCCGCGAGCCAGGGGATCTTTACCACCGGGATCTTCGCTTTCTTACCAATATACCTGCAGGATGTACGCGGGCAGCTGGTTTCCACGGCAGCCTTCACGGTTTCCCTGCTGCTTTACGGGGTAGGCATCTTGGGGCAATTACTGGGTGGGTATCTTGCGGACCATGTCAGCCGACGCCTGCCGTTACGCCTCGGGACCCTGGCTTCGGCTGTGGTCCTGGTTCTAATCCCCTTCGCCAGCCCAGGTTTTGTTCTGACGGCTGCCATTGTCACGCTCGGTGTTGCCTTCTTTATCCTGCAGGCACCCATAACTACGATCTTGGCTGATGTGACCGACCCTTCGCGGCGGGGCTTGGTTTTTGGCCTGCTTTTTGTTTCCCAGTTCACCGCCGGTTCTCTCGCACCCATCGCTGGTGGTTACGTGGCTGAAATTTACGGCCTCAATATGTTACTGTACTTGCTTGGGATGGTGGCAGGTTTAGGTTGGCTCTTTTCCCTCTTTCTCCCCGGAGAGGAAAAGCCGGCAGAGGCATTGACAACCCTGGTCACACATGGTAACATTGGAGGCAAACTAGGAAGATGAAAGAAAGCCATGACCGGGAAGAGTAGGCCGATTTCTGTCCAGCAGAGAGCTGGTGGTTGCTGCGAACCAGCGGCAGGACCGGCGCGAATACACCTGGGAGCGCAAACCGAAATCACCTGCAGGTGAGAGTAGGCTTTGACGGTTTTCCCCGTTACCGGAAAACACCGGCGGGCGCCTGGTCCAAGTGCTGTGAGCTGGTTGCCCTGACCTGGTGGGGTAAGTGGGCCATTGCCAATAAGGGTGGTACCGCGGAAGTTTCCGTCCCTTGTGGGGACGGTTTTTTGTATAGAGCTTTACGTGTAACAGGGAGGTGATCATTGGTGGTAGTGGTAATGAACCGGTCGGCTACCGAAGAACAGATCCAGGCTGTAGTGGAAAGGCTCAAGGAGCTGGGGTTTGGTATCCATCTTTCCAGGGGGGTGGAGGTAACCATCATCGGTGCCATCGGTGACGACAAGAAGCTCAACGGTGTGCCTCTAGAGGCCATGGAAGGGGTGGAGAAGGTTGTTCCCATCCTGCAGCGGTTCAAGCTGCCCAGCCGAGAATTCAAGCAAGTGGATACGGTGATCGAACTTAACGGGGTCAGGATCGGGGGCGAGGAAATCACCGTTATGGCCGGCCCATGCGCGGTTGAAAGCCGGGAGCAGCTCCTGGAGACGGCACGGGCGGTTAAAGCTGCGGGGGCTACGATGCTCCGGGGCGGGGCCTTTAAACCGAGGACTTCCCCCTATAGCTTCCAGGGCTTGGAGAAGGAGGGTCTCGAACTCTTGGCGGAAGCGCGCGCGGAGACCGGGTTGCTGATTGTTACAGAAGTTATGGACCAGAGGAGCGTGGAACTTGTCAGCGAGTATGCCGATGTCCTCCAAATCGGGGCCCGGAACATGCAAAATTTCTACCTGCTCCGCGAGGTGGGTAAGTCTGATAAGCCAGTGTTATTAAAAAGGGGCCTGTCCTCTACCATCGAGGAATGGCTCATGGCGGCTGAGTACATCATGTCGGCGGGCAATTACAGCGTGATCCTGTGTGAACGCGGGATCCGTACCTACGAAACCATGACCAGGAATACCCTTGACCTCAGTGCGGTTCCGACTGTAAAGCAAGTCAGCCATCTGCCCATCATTGTTGACCCGAGCCACGGAACAGGGAAGTGGCGCCTGGTTTCACCCATGGCCAAGGCGGCTGTAGCCGCAGGGGCCGACGGGATCATGGTGGAGGTTCATCCTGAACCCCAACGGGCCTGGTCGGATGGGCCACAGTCTTTAACCCCGGAGCATTTCCGGGAATTGATGCATGAGCTGGGTGTGGTTGCTCAAGCTGTCGGTCGCTGCACGACCTGGTAGGATGGTGGCTGGTGATGGAATCAGACTTTAGTTCCTTTACCCGGATTGCCATCGTGGGAGTAGGCCTGATTGGAGGATCCTTGGGACTGGCGTGGCGCCACCGGGGTTTGGATGCTGAGTTGGTGGGGATTGACCTTTCAGAAGAGAACCTTCACCTGGCACTGGAAAGGGGAGCCATCGACCGGGGTGTAACCGACTTCAGAGAAGGGGTTGCCGGGGCAGACCTGGTGGTTTTGTGTACTCCCATTAGGGCCATGCTGGAAATTGCCTCTGAGCTCAGTTCCTTGTTGGCACCGGGCACGGTAGTTACTGATGTCGGGAGCACCAAGCGGGTGATAACTGAACACATGGAAAAGGTCCTGCCGGATGGGGTCTACTTCGTGGGTGGTCATCCCATGGCTGGCTCTGAACAGGCCGGGATTAGAGCTGCTGACCCCTTTCTTTTTGAGAATGCCGTCTATATTCTCACTCCCGGCACGAAAACCATGCCGGCTGTCACCCGTTCAGTGGCTGAATTGTTAAGTTTGACCGGGTGTGAAGTCATTTACATGTCCGCTGCCGAGCACGACCTGTGTGTGGCCGCTGTGAGCCACCTGCCCCAAATTGTCGCCGTGTCCCTCGCGCGCACGGTGGGGGACATGGATGGGGAAGTGGGTGGCATTCTTCGCCTGGCAGCCGGTGGTTTTCGCGATACTACCAGGGTGGCAGCCAGCCCGCCAATGATGTGGCAGGACATATGTGTCACCAACCGGGACATGATCCTCCAGGTGCTGGGGAAGTACCGAGAGGCACTGGGCAGGCTCGAGAGGTTTGTGGCTGAAGGGGATACCACCTTTTTGGCCGAAGAATTTCGTTGCGCGCGCAGAGTCAGGGAGGCAATTCCTAGCGGACGAAAAGGAATTTTCCCCGAGAGCTTCGAGCTGGTGGTTAGGGTCAAGGATGTCCCGGGGGTAATCGGAGAGATAACCAGTACTCTGGGGGAGGCCCGGGTGAGTATTACGGATATCGAGATTCTCCGGCTCAGGGAAGGAGAAGGTGGTGTGATTCGGTTGGCTTTCAAGTCGGCGGCGGAAAGGGCCCAGGCCGAAGATGTGCTCAGCCGGGCGGGCTTTGGTATTTCGAGACGGGGGTAGGGATGCTGTTGAGAACCAGGAAAGAAACCGGAGGGACGGTACAGTGGTCACCATCGAACCCCAACTCAAGTTGAGGGGGCGCCTTCAGGTCCCGGGTGACAAGTCCATTTCCCACAGGGCGGCCATCATTGGGGCTTTGGCTCACGGTATGACCGAGGTCGAGGGGTTCTTGCGGGCGAGGGATCCGCTTCAGACCCTGGCCTGTCTTACCAGCCTGGGGGTGAGGTGGGAAAACCGGGGTGAGAACCGGCTGATTATTGAAGGACGTGGTTTTGATGGTTTAAGGGAGCCGAAGGTGGTTTTGGATGCCGGCAACTCTGGTACCACCATCAGGCTCCTGATGGGAGTCCTGGCTGGCACCGATTTTTTCTCTGTCCTCACTGGGGATGCTTCCCTCCGCAGGCGACCCATGGGGCGGGTGGCGGAACCTTTGAAAGAGATGGGGGCCCGTGTTTTCGGTCGGGCCCAGGGGCAGTATGCCCCAGTTGCCATTGTAGGTTCCCCTTTGCGGGGAATCGAATACCGCCTCCCTGTGGCCAGTGCACAGGTAAAGTCAGCCCTTCTCTTGGCAGGTCTGCGGGCGGAGGGGGAAACGGTTGTTGTCGAACCGGGCCCTTCACGGGACCATACGGAGCGCATGCTTTCGGCCTTTGGAGCTGAAGTCGACCGGAAGGGGCGGAGGGTTGCTGTACGGGGTTTGGCCAGGCTAGAAGGTCAAAGAATTGTGATACCTGGGGACATATCGTCGGCTGCCTTTTTGATGGTGGCGGCTTGCATTCGCCCCCGGTCGGACCTGATCATTGAAGGGGTGGGGGTCAATCCTACCAGGGCCGGTGTAATTCGGGCACTCCGGGCCATGGGGGCCAGGATCGAAGTGGAAAACGAGAGGAATTTCGGGCCGGAACCCGTGGCCGACCTTCGGGTTGGAACGTCCGACTTGCACGGTACGAAGATTGACCCGGCCCTTGTTCCCACTCTCATTGACGAGATTCCTGCCCTGGCGGTTGCTGCGTGTTATGCCAGTGGAAGGACAGTGGTGCGTGGGGCCGGGGAACTGAAGGTCAAAGAAACCAACCGGATCGAAGCCTTGGCCGCTGAACTTGGTCGAATGGGGGCCTGCATTACCCCCCTGCCGGATGGCTTAGTCATTGAGGGCGGCCGGGAGTTGACCGGGGCCAGGTGCTCTTCCCGAGGTGACCACCGGATGGCCATGGCCCTGGCGGTTGCGGCCCTTGGGGCCAGGGGCCCGACCACCATTGTGGACGGGGAGTGTGTCGACGTCTCTTTCCCGGGTTTCTACCAGGCATTCCAAGGCCTGGTACGGCCTTGAAAAGTGGTTGGGCCTTTTAAAAAAGGTCCTTCTTTTTTATTTTTCGCTTCTGTCGCCACAGTCGGGTGACCACCTGCGGAGGCCGGTGGCCCCTTTTTCTGCTTGGCCCGATTTGAACAGCTGCAAGGAACGAGAGGTTTGGGGTGAGCCGCCAAGTTGGGGGCGACCCAGGTGGCAAGGGTTGAGGCTTTGGACCCGGGCAAGAGGGAGAGATGGGCCCCTCTCGGATTTGAGTTTTGGGGTCCGGTAAACGTAATACCGAACGGCCTGCCGCGGTCTCGAATAGATTGGAGGAGGAAGGGCTGGGAGAAACCGAGAGGGATTGGGAGGGAGAGACTCTTATGGCTGGAGATTCAGGCAACGGGTGTTGGGCCAGTGTGGTGGACCCTCCAGTTTCAGGAAGGCCCACCAAGCCAAGGGATCACGGCTTAACCATGGTAATCGACAAGGGGCTCGGTTTGAAGGAAGTGCAGGACCTGCTCACAACGGCTGCCGAGTACATGGACTTTATTAAGCTTGCCTTTGGCACTTCGGTATTGTACCCTGATTGGTTGTTACGTGAAAAGATAGCCATGATTAGAGCCCACGGAGTAGAGGTATACCCTGGTGGAACCCTGCTGGAGGTGGCTGTTCTGCAGGGAAGGTACAGGGAATTCCTGGAAAGGGCAGCCGACCTCGGGTTTTCTTTTCTCGAGGTATCTGAAGGTACCGTGAATATGAAACCGAACTTGAGAGCGGAGTTGATTCGCTTGGCGTGCAGGGAAGGGTTTGGGGTGGTGGCTGAGGTTGGGAAAAAAGACCGGTCTGCTAAAATCATACCATCCAGGGTCAGGGACCAGGTCTGGGCCGACCTGGATGCAGGGGCCTACAAGGTGATCATCGAAGGTAGGGATTCAGGTCGGGGGGTCGGCATCTACAACATGGACGGTTCGGTAAGGGAAGAGCTCTTCAATGGGATCCTGGAAGAAGTGGGCGACCCGTGCTGCGTGATCTGGGAAGCACCCATGGTTTCCCAACAGCAGAAATTACTGCTGGCCCTCGGCCCCGGCGTTAATCTTGGGAACGTGCAAACAAGAGACGTTCTAAGCCTGGAAGCCGCCCGCGTCGGGCTCAGGGGAGAAACCCTGAAGGCATCTATCGCAGCCCACCCAGATATCCTATCTGAAATCGAGGGGCGGCCCAACATTGAACCGGTGCGGGATTCGGCCCAAGTTAGGTAACAAGGTGTAGAAAGCGGGGTCCTGCCTGGTAATCCAATCCGAATAATTCTGCATTCGCTTCTAGGTTCCATCAACCGGGTTTTAATATACCGGTTTTTTTTGCTGGTTTTTTTCCCTCTCAATTGGTGCATTTGGCTAAATAGTTGGTTTCGAACCATGTTAAACTAGACCCAAATACTTCTAGCATAAAAAGATACTGCGGTGCGAAACTAAACTTAGCACAAGAGCCAAGGAGGTGATAACCACATGGCACAGGGGCAAAAACGGAACCGGGCTCTGGTTAGGGAGGCCGCACAGGCGCTGAATTCCTTCAAGTACGAGGTTGCGCGGGATATCGGCCTCCAGGTTCCCCAGGATGATTACTGGGGCAACTTGCCCTCGGCCCAGTGCGGGGCAGTTGGTGGTCAAATGGTTAGAAGGATGATTGAGCTGGCAGAAAGGTCCTTAATTGGCGGTGGAATAACTGGCCCGGGTGGCGGCGGCGCTGGCGGAGTTCGCTGAGTAACAGTAAAGTTAAAACACTTTGGTGAAGTTGAAAGCACCTCTAACCGGGGTGCTTTCAGTTATTTTAACTAAAAGTAAGGAACTGCTAAGGCAAACAATTCTAGCATAAACCCCTTTAACAGAGCAATACTAAGACTAGCTCTAAAAAGGAGGTGAGACTTAGTGGCTGAAGGCCAAAGAACTAACCGCATTCTCGTCCGCGAGGCCAGCCAAGCGATGGATAACTTCAAGTACGAAATTGCCGCTGAGCTCGGTATCAATCCTCCCGGCAATTACTGGGGTGACCTGCCGGCCCGCCAGTGCGGAGCTGTGGGCGGCCAGATGGTCCGGAGGATGATCGAACTTGCCGAGCGCCAGTTGGCCCAAACTGGAGGCGGAACAACTCGATAACAATTTAATATACCAAGTGAGCGGAAGAATCTTCCGCTCATTTTTTTCCAATCTTGTGTTTCTCACATGATGTAACGCATGACCTCATCGTAACTAATTTTAGGATGCAGCGCAGAATTTATGCCTCCTGCGAGGGTGCGTGCAATATCCTCAATATAGACATCGATTTCCTTGGGGGTTACCATCAGATCCCCAACTGATGTGCTCAAGACCTCATTAATGAGGTTTCGTTGTTCTTGGCTGTCCATTTCTTCCAGGATATCGTAGAATTTGACCTCTCCGCGGAACTGGTCGATAAGAAGTTCAATTGTATCGGCCGCAATGGTGACCGCGTGGACAACAGTCGGCACCCCTAATGCATAGATGGGAATACCGACGGTTTCCCTGGTGATCCCAACCCGCTTGTTCCCTACTCCGGAACCCGGGTGTATCCCGGTATCCGAAATCTGGATGGTGGTCATGATTCGTTCCAGGTTACGGGCGGCGAGGGCGTCAACGGCAAGCACCAGGTCTGGTTTGATGCGGTCGACGATGCCGAGGATGATTTCACCGGTTTCTATCCCGGTTAGTCCCAGCACACCGGGCGCCAGGGCGCAAACGGATCTCAGCCCCCCCCTTACCTCCTCAGGGGTATGCTCGTGGAGATGCCGGGTTATGAGCAGGTTGGCAATTACCTGGGGACCGAGGGCGTCGGGAGTAGCGTTCCAGTTTCCCAGCCCTACAACAAAGACCTTGGTGTCGTCATCAAGGCCCATGAGCCGGCTGAGTTCGTCCGCAAGGACCTTGCCTACCGCCTCCTGAAGCTCCCGGTTTCTTTTTCTAAGCCCGGCGGCCTCAATGGTTATGTAGTTTCCCTTTACCTTTCCGAGTACCTGCTCCCCCTCGTCGCTAAAGATTTCAACCCTGGTTACCAGGGCCTGGCCCTTCTTCTCCTTTTCCACCCGAACTCCGGGGACCTCGCCTTTGATACCCAGCATCTCCCGGGCTTCCAGGGCGAGGTCAGTCCGGGCGTCTATATGTTTAAAAAGGTATTTCTTTCCGACCTTAGTTTTCATGTACCTTGCCTCCAGGTGCTTGTCGAAAGATGAGTTTCAACCATGGGTATCATAACCAAAAGGTTGGGCTTCTATTCGGTTTGGTGCGGAACTGGTAGGAGGCTCCCAAGTGTTGGGCCGAGCTTGCTTCGAGGAAAGAAGATGTGGATCCAAGGAGGTCCTACCGGACAAGGAGAGAATAGGTTTAACGTAAGTCAGCGGACGACAGGCTTGGCAAGAAGGGTGCTTGGGTCGGTGCCTCATAGTCCCACTGCCTTGGAAGAAGGCAATCTAGCGCGTTGGGGAGAAAAAAAGATGGTTGATACAAAACTTGGTTTTGCATCAACCAAGTGGGAGAGGAGAAACCGGAGGAAGAGCCTGTGGGGGAGGGTTAAACCTACTCCAACTTGCCGAAAACCTTTTGCTTTTTCCTTCTCTAGTATGTGCAGGGCTGGCTGCGAGTATTCTTAAGATGTACTTGGTAAAAGACAACAGTCCAGGATACTAGGATCATTAATTCGGTATCCTCACCCATACTGTACCAGCGGCACCACCAAGTATAGAGATTGGTGCCTGTCGTTCGCAAGAGTGGCACGCCAGGGCTACCTGGGAGCGAGACCGGTTATGTAGATAGCGCAGGCCTCGGGACCGAGGAACAAGAACGGCGCGTGAAAGAGCAACCGTGGTGGGGGGATAGGTGTTTTTCCCCAACAAGCGGCGGCATCCGAAAGCATGAAAACCAAGGGCAGAACCAGTATTGTCGTCAAAATGGGTGTGGTGTCCGACGGGATGCGGGTGATTGCGGGTAGGGCAAAAGGGTATAAGCTAAAGGCACCTAAGGGAAAACAAACCAGGCCTACTGCCGACCGGGTGAGGGAGGCTCTGTTTTCGATTTTGGCTTACCGGGTGGAAGATGCCGTGTTTCTAGATGCCTTTGCCGGTTCGGGGGCGGTCGGTATTGAAGCCCTGAGCAGGGGGGCATACAAGGCGGTTTTTGTGGACCAGGACTGGAAGGCAGTCAAGGCCATCAAGGAAAACTTGGAGAAGACCGGTTTTTTGGAGCAGAGCCTAATCTTGAAACAGAGCCTGGACGAGGCAATGGATTTTCTTGCGGCAGCAGGAGAAGTATTCGATTTGGTCTTCATGGACCCGCCTTATGCCCGGGAAAACCTTGCTTCGGATTTGCTCGGCTTGGATCGGCACGGTCTTCTGGCTGCAGATACCTTGCTGGTAGTCGAGCACAGCCGGAGGCAGGACATGCCAAATCAAGTTGGAAGGCTGAGGCTCAAGAGGCAAGCAAGATATGGAGATACGGTCTTAAGCATCTATCAAGTATTCATGGAGGAGGAAGAGCAAACATGAACACTGCAGTCTACCCAGGTAGTTTTGACCCGGTAACCCACGGCCACTTGGACATCATACGGAGGGCAGCTAAGATTTTCGACCTTGTTATCGTAACTGTTTTCAATAATCCCGAGAAGGACCCTCTTTTCAGTATAGAAGAACGGGTTGCAATGCTGGTGGAGGCGACCAAAGGGATCGAACACGTCAAGGTGGACTCATTCGATGGATTGCTCTGTGACTATGCCCGGAAGAACAAGGCCAGGGTGATTGTCAAAGGGCTTCGGGCGGTCTCAGATTTTGAGTATGAGTTTCAGATGGCCTTGACCAACAAGAAACTCGACCCTGAGTTGGAAACAATGTTTATGATGACCAACAACCAGTATTCTTACCTGAGTTCCAGTATTGTCAAGGAGCTGGCTTACTACGGGGCATGCATTGAGGGGTTAGTTCCCAGCAACGTGGAGAAGAGGCTTAAGGAGAAGTTTCGGTCGTCCAAGGCTAAGTAAATGAGAACCCCTTTACTTTCTCCGCCACAAGGTGATCACCCTGGTGGCTCTGGTCAGGTGGAGGACCAGGGCAACAGCGGTCATGGCCCCCAGCAGGAGACAGAAGATGAAACCAAGGTAGGTGATTTGTCCGAGAAGCTGTACCGGGTTCGAGACCGGCTGGCGGATCAGGAAAACCGGTAAAGCGGTATAGGAAGCAAGAAATCCGCTCCCGGGCCCGAGCATCAAGACGGCGGTGACCACCCCGGCCAGGGAGGCGTGGATTACCCTGGCTACGAGGTAAGGTATGATGTTGAGATCTGTTTCCTGGATCATGGCAGCCACCTGGGCGTGAACCGATATCCCGCTCCAGGCGATAATGGTGCTGGCTGCGATCAACTGCTGGGTTAGTGGTGCTGGGGCCTGACTGGCCAGTTGGGTCCCGATGGTGATTTCAAACAAGCCACTCACCAGGGCTTCCAGGGTACCGGGGTGTAATCCAAAAGGGGTCAGAATCGCACCTATGGCCGCGGTCATGAGCTTGACAAACCCGATGATGGTTAGCATCTTGATAATGACCGAAAAAAGGATAATGAAACCACCGATGAGGAGGAGGGTGTTCACGGACCGTCGGATGGCATCACCCAGGAGCTTTCCTAATGGGCGGCCGTCTTCCTCCCTGGCTTCCCTGAGCCGCCGGAAGGCCTTAAACAGGAAGAATTCCGGGGTCTGGTCCTGTTTTGTTTGTGGTGTGTAAGGCTGGTGGAATCTCATGATGAGGCCGACGGCAAGACTGGAGATGTAGTGGGCGAGCATGATGATGACGCCGACCTGGGCATTCTTGAACATCCCAACTGCTACTGCACCTGCCATGAAGAGTGGGTCGGCTGTGTTGGTAAAGCTCATCAACCTTTCGGCTTCTGCCTTGGTGAGTAGTTTTTGGGAACGGAGCCGGGCGGTCAGGATCGAACCGATGGGGTAACCGGAAGCCAGGCCCATGGCCATGACGAAGGAGCCAACCCCGGGGACGTTGAAGACGGGGCGCATCAAGGGCTCCAGGAGTACCCCCATGAAATGAACTACACCCAATCCCATGAGGATTTCCGAGCCGATGAAAAAGGGCAGTAGGGCTGGAAAAACAATGGTCCACCAGATCTCCAAGCCCCTCTGGGCCGATTGGAAGGCAACCTCAGGGTACAGCACCATGGATATGGTGAGGGTCGCACCGGCGGCGGCTAGGAAATAGGTTGAGAAATGCCTAGTTGCCTTGCCCTTTTCTTTTCCGGAAAGCCTGCGCCAAAAGAAAAAAACCAGGACGGCCAAAGCCGCGTACACGCCCCAGGCCACGGCTCTTCCCCCCTTGGGATGGGATGTCATTGGAGTCGATACCATATATATTTTTGAAAGGCAAGGATTATGATTAGGATAGGGTTATCAGAAAACCCCAGCGGGCATCAGGGTCGCGAAAACTGGCTATATGGAGGAAGCACGAAGAAGAGGTCACCATGGTACAGAAGAAGACATATTCAAAGAAGACGGTTCCAG